>JAATVJ010000037.1 GCA_014523515.1 Nitrososphaerales archaeon TH1177
ATAATCTTTGAAGCAAAAAAAACTGGTGCATTAATGTTGGGAGGTGGAATTTCGAAACACCATACATTATGGTGGAATCAATTTAGAGATGGATTAGATTATGCTGTTTATATTACCACTGCTAATGAGTGGGATGGGAGTTTAAGTGGGGCAGAAGTGAAGGAAGCTATCTCCTGGAATAAGGTAAAATCAGAGGCAAAACAAGTTACTATACATGGCGAAATAACTACGTTATTGCCATTCATTTATTCAACTCTTTGAAAAAATATATATCCAATAATTTACCAATATTTAGTAGTTGTAGAGTTAATCTATATGACAAAAAAACTAATTGGAATTTAGATCCATTGTTGTATTCATAATAGAACAATAAATTTAGTAAAAATATAGATATACATTATCTTGCTAACAAAACAACTTTTTTACCTTGTCAATACAAAAAAGTATTTTACAACATTATTTGCGACTACGAGGTGATCAAATTTTTAATAGTTTATAATGTTACGCTGTTTTCAAATACTTCTCGAGACAGAATTACAATACCAATTCAATCATTTTATTACATTATTCTGTTATATTCTAAAAGATTTTTTTCCATATATATGTAGTTTCAGTATATTTAGAAAATAGCCATTACCTTAAAAAGGAAGTAAAAAATAGTAATTTATTACATTGTTATCAGGAAATACAACATTATTTCAAGTAAAATCATTTGAATTTCAGGCTAAACATCTCTTAGTAGTTCTTGTTTTGGCAATAGCATTTTCTACTGCCTTTATTATTAGATCTTATCCAATAAAATATGGTTTTGCACTAAATGAATTTGATCCTTATTTTGATTATAGAGCTACTAAATATATTATTGACAACGGGTTTGAAGCATATTTAAATTGGCATGATTATCAGTCTTGGTATCCTGAAGGAAGAGATGTACCAAAAACTTCTCAAGTTGCGCTACATCTAATAGCTGCTACCATGTACAAAATTTTTGGTTTTGGCAGTACATTATTGGATTTTGTGATACTATTTCCAGTAGTAATAGGCTCGCTAACAACAATCGTCATTTTCGCTCTAGTTCGAAATTTAAGTGGAACTACAGCAGGCATGATAGCGAGTCTAGTGTTTGCGTTCATGCCTGCTATAATCCAAAGAGGCAATCTAGGATGGTTTAAATCTGAACCATTAGGGCTCTTTTTAGGACTTTTATCGGTTTATTTATTCATTTCATCAATAAAACATAATAATTTAAAATGGGTAATCGTAAAAGCAGTAGGCGCGGGATTAATTTTAGGATTAGCCAATTCTTCATGGGGAGGTATTCAGTATTTTAGTATTCCATTAGCCATTTTCTTTTTTGTCCTACCATTTCTTAGAAAAGACTCAATTTTTATTTATGGTATTATTATTTTTACACTTGTTACATTATTAACTGCAGGGGCGTTTCCTAGACCAGGTATATCTTTTGTTATAGGACTGCCAGGGATAGCTATGACTGTTGGTATGATTTTTGCAATAGTTGGAACTATTATCAATAAGAAAAGTTCAACTAAAAACATTAACCGAAATCTTGTTGCGGCACTAGGAGTATTTATTTTACTAGGAGTCAGTATATTTGTAATAGGAGCTTATCAGCCTTCATCATTTAGATATCTCGTTGCAGTGAATCCCTTTTTGTCTTCTCACAACCCTTTGGTAGAATCAGTTGCTGAACATACAAGTCCAACTGTAGTAGATTACTTTACTGATTATTCCATATTGTTGATATTTGCTGGATTTGGGGTTTGGGTTGCATTATCGAAAAGAACTGATATGACTGTTTTTGCCTTAATAATAGGAATTACTGGACTATATGTTAGTGCAACTTTTGCAAGATTGATGGTATATTCTTCAATAGCAATTGTAATACTGGCATCTATTGGGATTTATGAATTAACAAGAAGCATTATGCAAAATAGAATTGAAAATCAAAGTAAGGTTTCAGAAAGAGAATTTAGAAAAAATATCAAAGAAGGAAAAATTTTACCAGAAGTGAAACCAATTGTCAAAATATCATTTGTGACGGTAATTATATTTTTAATCTCAATTCCTTTAATTGATTATACCGGTTTGATTTATCCTACTAACTTTAATTGGATAAGTTCTGCAGATATTCCTGCCTCGATAGTAAATGGCGCTACAGGTTTCCGAATGCAAGTAGAGGATTGGATTGATGCTCTCAATTGGATATCTGAAAATACATCTAAGGATTCAGTAATAGCTTCATGGTGGGATTATGGATATTGGATAACTACATTAGGAAATAGAACAACATTAGCTGATAATGCAACAATCAATCAAACACGTATAGAGAGCATAGCTAAAATGTTAATGAGTGAACCAGAAACTGCAACTAAGATTGCTCAGGATTTAAAGGCAGATTATATACTTGTATACATTGTGGCAGATAGACATAACGGGCCTAATGGTAACTCGTTCTATACTTTGGGAAGTGGAGGAGATGAAAGTAAAAAACAATGGTTTATGAGAATAGGTGGATTTACAGAAAATGAATATGTGGAAGATGATGGCTTTACACCAAATTCTAATTTCTGGAATAATACATTATTAGGGAAATTAATTCCATTTACGCCCATATCTTATGCATCGTTTGGAAATGGATTATTAACTAACATCCAACCAGAATATACAAGTGGAACAATAGCCCTGAATCTTAAAGATATAAAATATCCAATAAATGGAACAAATGATCAACCATTTAAATTAGTATATGCCTCTCCTAGTTTCGAAAATGATAATGAAGACATCGTCTTTGGAGTACTTATTTATCAAGTAAACAAGAATTACAAACCTAATCCTGTTTCAATAAAATCAACTATAAATACAAATGATACAAAAGACAAAGAATCAAATAAAGCAGTTGAAAAAAGTGAAAGTGTGATTAAAACTGATATGACTCCTTCAGACAATGTTGCAATATTAAAAACTTCTTCGGGAAACATTACAATAGAATTTTTCCCAAAAGCAGCTCCTAAACATGTAAATAGTTTTCTAAATCTTTCTAAAACAGGTTTTTATGATGGAACTATTTTTCATCGAATAGTAAAAGATTTTGTTATTCAAGGAGGAGATCCAAATACTAAAGATAACACTCAGAGTAGAGATAAATGGGGGACAGGAGGACCCAACTATACCATTGATGCAGAATTTAATGATATTCCACATGAAAGAGGAATATTATCTATGGCTAGAACTGCCGATCCCAACAGTGCAGGATCTCAATTTTTTATAGTAACTAAAGATTCTAAATTTTTAGACAATCAATATACCGTTTTTGGAAGAGTTATAGATGGAATGGATATCGTAGATAAAATAACAGCACTAAATACTAATCCTTCAGACCAGCCAATAGATGCAGACAAAGCAAAGGTTGAAAAAATCATAATAGAAAATAGAACAAAGAATACATAATGAGAAAGACACAACTTTACAGATTCTAACCATTAAACTATGAATGAATTAGAATCTCATTTATTGAATCACCAAAGAAAGCTATTAGTAACATATAAAGAAATAGATTTAACAGATATTTCATCTTTTAATCAAATCTTTATTTTACTAATAGAAGAATCAAAAGGATCAGCAGGTGGTAGAGGAGGAGGATCAGGTTATCGTAAAATAGCTGAAGTAATTGGCTTTAGGATTGAGAATGAAAATGTTGAAAAATTTTATGATACTAAAGATAAGGATTTAATAGAATTATTTGAGATACCATATAGTGCGGTAGCAATGGATATCAAATTATCAGATGGAAAACAAATTGTAGTTCAGGGGGTTATAGATCCTGATATGATAACCAACTACAACAACATAATTTCTTCTTAATTTAATTATTTGATAAATACAAAAGAAATTATAATAATAATAGTATATAACTATATTCTAGAAAAATATGAATAAAAATAAAAAACTTGTAGGAGGCCAAATAGTTGGAATCGGTTCTGATTTCCTTGTTATACATAAAGATGGAAAGAGATTTTTAATTGAAGTAAACTTTGAATCATTAAATGAGCTTAAAATGTCTACTACTCCTTACGGATCCCAAATATAATAATTTCAAATTATTTTTTAGCCTAAAAGATAAATTTAGTAATTTTATAAAAATTTATATCTATTGAAAATAAATCCCAAATTGGAATTAAAATACCAAAAAAGAAAGAAAGATAATATCACTACTACTACAGGTAGTACCGCTACTAGTAGTACTGCTACTAATCAAATTAACAAAAAAGCTAAAGTAAAATATAATAAAAAAGCTGAATCTGAATTTTTTGTAGATCATTCTGCTTTAGCGGGATTTACAGGAGAACGAATCTTGTATATGGCAGTAAGAGAATTAATAGAAAATTCACTTGATGCCTGTGAAATTCATCATATTCTTCCTAATATTTCCATATCAATGAATAATATTGATGTCGAAAATGATCTATGGACAATCTCTTGTGAAGATAATGGAGTGGGCATAATATCTGAAAAGGTTCCCGTTGCAGTATGTTCGTTTTTAACATCTGGCAAGTATGTAGAAAAACAACAAAGAGGATTATTTGGAGTAGGACTGAAAATGATTGCTGCATTTTCCACAAAAGATACAGATAAACCAATTAGAGTATGGTCCAAATCAATTGATGAAGACTTGGAATACTATTACGAATTACGTACTGATATTACTACAAATAAACCAATAGTTTTAAATAAAAAACCTCTATCAAAGACAGAAAAACAAATTAAGGATAAACATGGATTTAAAATTATTGCTACGCTACGAGCCAGATTATCGCCGATTACCAAAAACAAGATATATGATTATATTTCACAGACTAGCATCGTAAATCCATATGCTAATTTAATTTTTAAAAATGATGATGGGAAAATTACTTTTGAAAGAAGAACCGAAATAATGCCTCATCCTGCACAAGAAGTTCTTCCTCATCCTGCAGAAATGGATCTACAAACTTTAAAAAAGGCAATTTTAAATTTCTCTAATCAAAAAATTAGTATTCAAAGTGTTTTATCTTATTCTTTCCAAAAACTTTCTATTGAAAAGGCTCGAGAAATAATAAGTATCTCTCAAATTGAGAATAAATTAGCTAATCTTTTTTCAGAAAGTGATCTTATTAAAATAGTGAATGCCTGCAAACAAATGAAATTTCAATCTCCTAATACTGATCATCTAAGTCCAATAGGGGAAAAGATATTGACTACAGGAATGATGTCAGAATATATAATTGTTAATAACAAAGATCAAAATAAAACGATAAATCATAGTGAAAATGGACATAATCTAAATATAAGGATATTAAAACCAGCATTTATATCATATTCTTCTCGTTCTACAGTAATTAACAACAGACCCACTATTATAGAATGTGGTATTGCATATGGAGGAAATATAAATTCATTTAAATTATATCGATTTGCAAATAAAATTCCATTATTGTATGATGAAGGCTCAGATGTTGCAAGAGAAGTAGTAGCTGAAGTTGGAATTAATAAAATGGGTATTACTAAAAAAGAAGCAAAAGAGCAATTTGCGAATGAACAAAAAAATAAAACTGATAGAGCTGTTGAATTTCTTCCTCTTCATATATTTTTCCATATTTGTTCTACAAAAATTCCATATAAAACTGCTGGAAAAGAAAGTATTGCATCAGAAGGTGAAATGAAAAGATATATGAAACTTTGTCTGTCTGATCTTTATCGAAGAGTTAGTGCACAGATTCGAAGGGATTTAAGAGTCAAGGATGCAGAAAATAGATTAAAGTTATATAAATATTACATTCCATTGATTGTTGATGCAATATCTGATTCAATTAAGATTGATCGAAATAAGCTAACAGAAATATTTATTAATATAGCCGAAAAACATATAAAAAAAGAGATAATTACTCATGTTAAAGATATCAACGAGAATAAAGAAGATCATGTAATAGGAAAAAAAATAACAACCGTTCAAGAAAGTTCTCGGCATATTCAAAGGAAAAATAAGAATACAAACAATAAATCAAATCCTAAAGTTTTAACAAAAGAAAAAATTGTTTCTAGAAAAAATATAAAAAAAACAACCTTAGACGACTTTAATAGGAGTTAAAAAGATATGTCTACAAAAAATAAAAGACACAAAGAAATTATAAAAAAAATTCAAAATTTAATGATAGAAATTTCTAATGATTTATTAATAAACAATAAAATGCCTTCTTTAGAAATTTCTAAATTAGGATATGATAATACTTTTTGGTCAGATAAAAAGAAAATGCTTACAATAGGTGAAAAAAAGGTTTTGATAAGTCCTAACTCTACAAAAAAAATCCCAACATTTTCTCAATATTTAGTTATGGCTAATGCAATTAGAAAATTAATTGATGAAGAAATGGAAAGTACCATTAGAGGTATGTACTATGCAACGCTAAGTACTGTTGGAGATGAAAAAAATAAAGAAAAGTTTTGGAGAAACCAGGAAGATTCTGATGATGCAATTAAAGCAGTAGAATTGATCACAGGAATTCCACGGGAGGAATTTTCAGTAACATCCAAACCAAAAGGAATGATTTCCGGTCCTATTACTCTAAGCGTTGGTGGAGATATTATTGATTGCAATCTAGGTAGTAGAGCAACCTCTCAATTGATTCCAACAAATATAGCAGACGTTGAAATAGTAGATGTTAAAGCGGACTTTGTTATGGTAGTAGAAAAAGATACTGTTTTAAATAATATAAGAAAATCTGGATTTATTCAAAAATATAATGCAATACTTATGACTGGCTCAGGTGAACCTGATAGGGCCACTAGAATAATGGTAAAAAAATTAAACGAAAAATGGAAAAAACCGGTTGTGATATTTGCTGATGCAGATCCGTGGGGTTTAGGTATAGCTTTACGCTATAAAATTGGCAGTGAGTCTTTAAGTTATGATAGTGAACGATTAGTAGCTCCAAACGCAAAAGTGTTAGGAATGATGTTTTCTGATATTTACGATTACAATATTCCGGAGGTTGCTAGATTAGCTTCTACTGCTGAAGATATTAATAGAGCAAATGATATGAAGAAAAAACCATGGTTGCAAGAAAAACAATGGCAAAAGGAATTAAATTTGTTTTTAAAGAAGAGAGAAAAATGTGAGTTAGATGCATTTTTTAAGCATGGATTTAAATATTTAGCTGAACAATATTTACCTAGGAAACTCAGAGAAGCTGGTGTTATTTGACTTTACGTTTGAAAAAGTCAATTTCAATTTAAATTATCTGACCTTAACTTAACAGAATTTTCAAAAACTTTTTATGAAATAAATAATATTTTAATTATATGCTGGAAGCAAAGTGCTATAAATGTGATAAAAAGGCAGAAGTCAATGATGAAATGACTGAAGTTAATTGTTCTCATTGTTTAGCCAAAATTTCGTATGAAGAATATATAGAAATTATGAAGGAAAAGGCATTGAATATGGGCATAGAATTTCAAAGTAATTTGGATAAGAATCCTTTTCCTTTATAATATTTATGATGATTTAATATATCTAAATATTAATTTGTTATTCCTGAACCTATTAGACGCCATCTTTCTCCAATCTTTCTACTCAGAGCAACTCTGCTACTTTGAGTAATATTGACTGGTTTTTTAAGCTTTATTTCTATTTTATTGTCTTTGGTATTTGTAACCAATGCTGTGGTAGCTAACGTTCCAATATTTACTCTAAGAGGCTCATTTTTGCGTATTGGTTCAACTTTTACAGGATCTAAAGTCCCTACTGCAGTATCAAATAGATGTGTATCTATTGATACATCATAAACACCTTCAGGTAATGTTCCTGGTTTACCAACAATGGACCCAATAAGGGAATCACTCTTTACTAAAGAAGGATCTAGAATAGTCCCTATCGAAACTAATCCTCCGGGCTTGACATTACTTACTAACCCAGCTCCTGTACTTAAACTAGAAATTTTAGAATAGATAGGTGAATATTTCCCCTTATTATTTAAATTGCCAGGTCTTATTTCAATCTCATCATCTACATTAAATTCACCTTGAATCAAAGCTCCCCCTATAGCACCTCCATATATCTTAGTTACGGGCATTCCAGGTTTATTAATATCAAATGAACGCAATACATGCATTATTGGAAATGTTTGTCTATTTCTCTTGGGGGTGTGTATATTGGTCTCAAGAGCTTCAATTAATATATCAATATTTAAATTATGTTGAGCAGACACAGGGATTATAGGAGCATTCTTTGCTATACTATTATCTACAAAATCTTTAATTTGGTCATAATTTGTTAATGCTTGTTCTTTTTCGGTGAGATCTACCTTATTTTGGACAATTACAATCTGTTTTATTCCAAGTACTTCTAGAGCAAGCATATGTTCTCTCGTTTGTGGACGGGGAACTGCTTCATTGGCAGCTACAACAAGAATGGCGCCATCCATGAGGGCAGCTCCTGATAACATATTAGCCATTAAACTTTCATGACCAGGTGAATCAACAAAACTAGCCACTCTTAATAGTTCACTTTCTTGTCCACAATTATTACATTGTGGTTTAGTCGAATAACATTCAGGAGAAGAACAGGATTTACATTTATAAAAGGCAGCATCAGCATATCCAACTTTTATAGTTATACCCCTCCTTAATTCTTCACTGTGAGCACTTGTCCAAATTCCTGTTATAGCTTCAATTAAAGTAGTTTTTCCATGATCAACATGTCCTGATGTACCTATATTTATATTAGGTTGGTAACCGTATTCACGGATATACCAATCAGGAAGAGTATCTTTCCAATGCAATAGCGAATTTAGATTTATTGAGGGATATTAAGGTAATTGATAATTATTTTATAATGGGAATAAGATTTCTGTTATTGATTATTTTCAGTATTAGTAGTATTTTCGGCTGTGGATGAAGGAATAGTAACGCCATCTAAAATGCAATTTAATTGATATATTTCCTCTGTTATCATATTTCCTCTTAATAATTTTCTAATTCTTTTTCCTTCAGTAGAGTCACGCATACCTACTCCGGTATTTAAGAGAACATATTTTTTTACTCCACCATGAACATCAGAACGCATAGGAGTACCTGATTTATCACTACCTCCGGTTATTTGCAATTTACCTCCTGAAAGACCAACAAGAGATGAATCAAAGGTATCACCTATTTTGGAACCTAAAAATGGTTGAGCATCTTTATCTTTAAGTTCATGCGATAAACTTTTACCTGTTTTATCTGATATAACTACTTTGAAATTAACCAATAGTTATTTTTGAATTACTATTATTAATTAACCTTTGCAATAACTTAAAATTCGCTTTACAACTACTTTAAAAAATTGAATGAGAAACAAAAAAAAGAAATTACAATATGCCCAATTTGTAAAAATAAAATGACTTATCTTCAACCATGTCACTTAAGATGTGATAATTGTGGTGCAGAGTTAACATGTTCTGATAAAGGCTATTTTTGGTGATATAGACTACCAATAAAAAAAATTATCAAGTTTTACAATAATATTATGTTATTTAAGGATTTTTACTAATAACTTATAAAATTAATAGAACTTTAAATATTAATTATTATAATTCGTTTACATATTTTGATTTAATATAAGTAGAATTTAAAATAGCAAAAAATACGAAAAATTTATTCTAAGGGTTAGATAAATATAAAATTTTTATTGTCTATTTATTAAAATATTACTTTGACTGCTCCCAGTATTTGCTTGACAATTTATATAATTTACATTTACAGTCAATTTGTAAAGGAAAAATACCTCGCTTTTTAAATAAAATTTAAAAATAAAATTTAAAATAGCTTTTACTTACACAATTACAGTTAATTGTGGCTAATGTTAAGTGTTTAATATGATTGATATAAAATTAGTTTAACAAATGTTTTCATTGTCTTTTAATAATAGCAATAAGTGGAAAATAACCACTTTTACTATCTTCAATTCAAAAAGTTATTATCATAAATTACTATTTTTTATATAACTTTATTATAAATTAGTAACTTTTTGTTATTCTCTTATTATTTAACAATATTAAATATGAATATTTGCCTATAAGATCATCTAGGCAAATTTGTTTGTAATTAAGAGCTATTGGACTAAAATTACTAATTTAATGAGCATTGTTCTATTCTTAAAATATTTTTAAGAATATATTAAGTATTAAAATATAGCAATAATATAGATTTAATATTATAGATATGGATAATAGTGACTTCGATAAGTAATACAGTTTGTACCCTTACTTTTAGAGATATAAAATGAATAGGAAACAAAATGATTAAATATTTATCTTTTGTAATGTCACATAGGTAGAGAAATGATAGCAAAAAAAAACTCTAAAACCAAAATAGAAACGGCTAAAGAAACAAAAGAAATTAAACCAGTTAAGGTAGTAAAAGAAACAAAATCAATTCCTATAACTGTAGAATTAAACATACTTAAAGTTCTCATTAATGAACGTCCTCTTATTCCATTACTGAGAGTTTTAAAGAAAAATAGAGAATTACATACGAGAGAATTACTCATAACTATGGGAAGTTGGGGATATGGACAATCCTTAATGAAAAGAGCTACAAATTTAGGATTGATCGAAAGAAAAGTAAAGAAAGAAAAATCCAGAGGACGAGGAAAACCCAGAATATATAATGCTCTAACAAACAAAGGAAGAGAAGTAGTAAAATTAGCAGATAGAATAGGATACGAAAAATAAATCACTTTTAATTAAAACCCTTTATTTTTATTATAATATTAAAATATTAAAGTATATTTTTAAAATACAGAAATGGGATTATAAATAATATTGATAAATATAATTTTGGATACTAGTTTTTTAATAACTCTAGTCACAAAACCAATCAAACTATTGGATGATATCACAATTAATTACGGAAAAATTAATTTTCTTATTCCAGATATAGTAATAGAAGAACTAAATAAGATCAAAAATAGAAAATCATATAAAATATCTCAAATTGCCAGAACAGCGTTAGAAACAGCAAAACAATTTGAAATTGTGAATACAAAAAAATTAAGATATCCTGATGATAGTCTCTTAGATTATGCAATTTCTTATAATTGTGCAATTGCGACTGTCGATAAAAATTTAATTAAAAGATCATTATCAGAAAAAATAATGACATTTTCTTTAAAAAATAATAAGGTAGTAATAACTAATGGTTAATAAATCAACAAATTTAAATCTGTATAAAAATTAAAAGTTGTATGGAAATAAATAATATAGAATTTCACTGGTTGGGACATGACGGCTTTAAAATAGTCACTGATGATAACAAAGTAATATACATTGATCCATACAAATTATCTAAAGCATATCATAAAAAAAATGATGCAGAATTAGTACTAATTTCACATAATCATTTTGATCATCTTAGTATTGAAGATCTACGCCATATTATAAATGATGAAACGACTGTAATTGCATCCGTGGAATGTGGTGAAAAGTTAAATCAAGAAGGATTCAAAAATGTAATAAGTGTGGAACCAGGACAGACAATTCAGGAAAAGAATATCAATATTGAAATTGTTCCTGCGTATAATATTGATAAAAATTTTCATCCTAAAGAAGATAAAAAAGTAGGATTTATTATAACTTGTAACAACATGAGAATTTATCATTCAGGAGATACAGATAAAATACCAGAGATGGCAAAATATAATCCTGATATTGCACTTGTGCCAGTCTCAGGTATTTATGTTATGACAGCAGAAGAAGCAGCAGATTGCGTTAATAACTTACTTAAACCAACTACAATGGTCATTCCTATGCATTATGGATCTGTAGTAGGTAATATTGATGATGCATTAAAATTCAAAAAATCAGTCAACGTCTGTAAAGTAGAGATCTTAAGCCGAGAATAGAAAATTATTGATTTTAGCAAATAGATCATTTACTTGACAATATCAATATAAATTGGAACACTATACTTAGATAAAAAACCTATTATTTACACTAATAGTTTTTTTACAAATTAATTATTAATTATTGTTTAGACAATAAGTATCTAAAGTAAATAGCTAAAGATAGTTTTATTAAATAAGAATATGTATTGCCCTTATTCGTTGTAATTTTTTTGTGCATACAAGAAATAAATAACTATTATCAAAAAATACTTATGGAACAATTAAAGAAGAAAGGTTTAAAGCCAAATTTGCTATGGAATTCTAACTGATGTCATGTTTATTTATACTAAAACAATAGATCATCTATATCCTTTTTTCTAATTTTATAGGAAATAACTAAAAACCGAAGATATATGTAACAGAGATTAAAAATTAATGATTATGGTAAAAATGGAATCATCTCAAATATTAAAGACTGGCTATAAGGCACCTGATTTCAATTTAATAGGAGTTGATGGAAAAATGTATTCTTTAAATGATTTTAATAGCAAGACTCTTTTAATAATTTTTATTTGTAATCACTGTCCTTTTGTAAAGGCAAGAATTAATGATATTATAGACCTTCAGACTAAATTTAACGTGAAAGAACTTCAGATTATAGGAATTAATAGCAATGATCCTAATTATGAGGAAGAGGGTTTTGAAAATATGAAGAAATTCTCGAGGGAATACAATTTAAATTTTCCTTATTTAATTGATGAAACTCAAGAAATAGCGAAATTATATGGAGCTGTTTGTACACCAGATCCTTTTTTATTTGATCATGAAAGAAAGCTTGTATTTCATGGCAGAATAAATGATGCCCTCACTCCTGAAAGTCATCCATCAAGACAAATAATGGAAGAAAATATTAAAAAGGCTCTAAATGGTGAACAAATCGAAAAAGACTTTGATCCTTCGATCGGTTGCTCCATAAAGTGGAAGAGTTAATTATATTTTCTGATATTCTATTTATATTTTTAAGGTACTTACTATTTGAATAATAATTCAGATTTCTTGGGATTTGCTTTAAAATCCTCATATTCACCTAATGGCGATCAGCCTTATGCAATAGATCACCTGACCGAAGGAATAACAACCAGAAATAAATCGATTCAAACCTTGCTTGGAGTTACTGGTAGTGGCAAAACTTTTACAATTGCAAATATTATCTGCCGTATTAGAAAAAATACTCTTATTATTTCTCACAATAAAACCCTAGC
>JAATVJ010000349.1 GCA_014523515.1 Nitrososphaerales archaeon TH1177
CATTTATTTGAAGAGCCAGGAAAATTAGAAGAGGTAGCAAAATATGCTAGTGGTTGGTTTAGATGCTATTTTCAAATAAAAGAAAAGAATGATAAATAATAAAGATTATTATGTGCTTTAGAATTTGTTTCCATATTGTGTCATAGTATAATAAATAATAGAATATTGCTATATAAACAATTAAGTAAATAAGTAATTATTAAATTATAATTTCTTTAATTTTATAATAACATAATCAATTGTTTTATTTTTTGACAATTTGTCCATTTTTAATATTGATTTGTATAATATATATTCAAGAAATGAGCCATATTCAGAAGAAATTTTATTCTGTAATTGATTTCTATTTTCAATATAGTATTGTGATAGTGGATTATATACTAATGAACCAATATTATGAATTTCAATAATTTTGAATTTTTGATCTTTTAAAATGGACAGGACATCATTAAGTAAGTAATGTTCTGATGCCCAAGTAAAAGATAGAAGACCGAGTCTAATAAGAGTTTGGATAGAACTATGTAAATTTGTAATAACTGGTAGTGCAATAACAAAAATTCCATTATATTTTAATATATGCCTTACTTCTTTAATAAATTCAATTAATGGTCTAAAGTGTTGAGCTGATTCTAAAGCTATTATTCTATCTATTGATTCTTTATTAAATGGTAATTTATTAGCTGTGCTATTAAATAAAGAAATATCATTTTTTTCTTTTAGATTTTCTTGAGTAAAGTATTTCTCTTTTAATTTATTTGCAAAAATTAGATGACCTCTATTAATATTGATACAATAAATATCTAACCAAGGATACAAATTTTTCCAAAATATTGCTGGAGATGACAAACCGCTTCCAACATCCATTAGATTTACAGCAGATTCAAGTTCCGCAATTTTTCCTATTATTTTACACAGGTTCTTTTGTGCTTCATATGGATCTCTAATTCCATCTGACCAATATCCAAAATTTAGCATATAGCTTCCAGTTGTAATATGCATTAATGGTGATAATGAATTATACAAATTAATAACATCTCTTTGATTACGTCTAATGCCCCATAATAGAGCATTAATTGGATTGATTAGTATCACTATACTATATTTCGTTCACAAAATAAAACTAATATTTGTTTTTGTATTTGTTTATAGATATTATTAAACTCTATATTGTGTAATAGAAGTAGTTAATTTTATTACAATGGATATATGGCAAATTTCATGGAATATATCTATTTTTTTAAAATTAAAAAAAATATTGTATTTTTCATTTATATTTATTTTACTATTTGTGATACCTCAGCAGTGGTACTATTTATTGTAGCCAAACCCTTTTCTTTTAATACTTTGTTAAGTATGTTTAAATCAAATATATTAGATAGATCTGGTTTGGATTTTCCAAGAAATCCTATATTAAAAGCATCATTAGCAGATTTATAAAGTGACTGTTGTATAGGATCATAAGTAAATTCTAACCTTGTCAACGACTCTTTCAGTTGGTCTTCTGGTATCGTTTGTCCAGTTATCTTTTTTAGTTCGGTATTAAAAGTCTTAATTGCTTCTTCTTTATTGTTATTTATCCATTGTGTCTCTTCAATATGAGCCTTAAGTAATTTTTCAATTACATCTGGGTTATTTTGTAGATAGTCTGTTCTTACAACAATTAAACCAGTTACAAATTTTCCATCAGGCCATAAATCACGTTCATCTAAGAATAATTTGCCATTAGCTTCTTTGATCAATCGTTCTCCCCATGGCTCAGGGACCCAAGCCCCGTCAATATCTTTTTTCAAAAATAATGTTATTATATCTGCATTCTTTGCTGGTAAAACGTGAACGTTACCCTTATTTTCTACTGTCTTATATCCATGCTCTAACAAATAATTTCTTAATGCGACATCTTGAGTATTACCTAATTGTGGTGATGCAAATTTTTTATTTGCAAAATCTGCTGTTGAAATTATACCTGTGTCTGCCCTTATTACAAATACCGCTCCTCCGCTTGTAGCACCTGCAATTGCTCTTACATCTTTACCTTCAGAGATCACATAACCATTAATAGCTGGATTTGGACCTATATATGAAACATCAACTTGTTTCGCAAATAATGCTTCTATGGCTGAAGGGCCTGCATTAAATATAAAAGGTTTAATTTCTACATTATCACCTAATACTTTTTTAAAATCTCCATTTCCTATTCCAATAACA
This sequence comes from Nitrososphaerales archaeon TH1177, assembly GCA_014523515.1. Lineage (GTDB taxonomy): Archaea > Thermoproteota > Nitrososphaeria > Nitrososphaerales > Nitrososphaeraceae > TH1177. The sequence goes on from JAATVJ010000349.1 coordinate 2,206, forward strand.
GCTTGCGCATGATTTATGTTTGGAAAATACCCAATTCTTAATACCTTTTTTTCTTCTGTTTGAGGATATGACTGTTGTTGTATTAAAGGAAAAAGAATCAATATTCCCGCAATAATATACATTATTATACTTTTATTGGATCTAAATTTTTTATCCACATTCCCAATAGTTAAAACTCGGTATAATAATGCTATTAAATATGCATAATTTATGGCTTGTATGTGTTTTTTTCCAATAAGTATCTAAAATCTTTGAATTTTAAAATATCCGTGGTAGTAGTTATTATTTATTTTAAATATAAAAAATTAATTAAATTTAGACATCAAAAGAAGTCAAATTATATATTTTTTTTCTTGAATCCTTAGAATCTAAGTTTTCAATTATTACTCCTTGCCGTTTTAACTCGCTTATTGATGCTTGGATTGTTCTTCTTGGAAGTTCGCTAACTCGCATTAATTCTGTCTGATCGATAGGGTGTATAGATTTAATGATAAAATAAATAAATTTTACTGATGGTCCCCCTGTAATATTCTTAAAATTTGGAATATTTTGTTGTTTACCAAGTGCCATTTCTAATTTAGAATAATATTTTCTTCTAGTCCATTCTATTAACCCAACTTGGAAAGGATCTATTAGACCTAAATTAAGTCGATCTCCCAATTTTGCAATTAGATGTATTTGTAAAGAATCAATTGGAGTTTCAAATATAAAATTTTTCTGAGAATATGTTGATATTAAAGAGGAAATAAATTTCCAATTCGTACTTTTAGTGAATATATCTAAATCAAATTGTCTATCTATATCCAAAATTATTTTTGTTTTACTAATTTTAAGTAATTCTCCAATTCTTTCTAAAATTTTATCATTATGTATATTATTGCCTATACTTTTTTTATTAAATTTCCATTGCAATTCATAATTAAAAGGCTTTACTATGTCAGCAATTTTTTTATTTTCCTCAATATTATTATCAAGGTTAACTTCGATTTCGAGAATATTAAATTTAAATGATAATAATTCACAAAGATATTCATCCAAAGAATTATTTAAAATTGCATAATCTGTACTTTTACTATCTATTGAAACTAAAATATTATGTTCATGGTAAAATTTAATTCGTCGTTCAAGTTCGGAAGGGGAATATAAGAATAAACAAGATTGAGGTATTTTGACATAATCAACAAAATTTACTATATTTTTAAAGTTTTCAATATCTAGTGGCTGTATTTTATCTATAATAGCTGTAATTCCTTCATTCCTAGGTTTTTCATTATTTTGCCTATTCAAAGTTAAAATTTTATTGAGCAAATCTTACCAGGTAATTAATTTAATGAATATTAATCAATTATTGAATATGTAAAAAAAGTAATAATATGGGCAATATTGGCATATAATAAAAAATAGTTGTACAATATATTAAAAAAAATAATAGATTTTGATTCCCTAATATTACGAGTCTATCATTTATAAAGCTCTCCTTTTTAATTATATGTTAACTTACAGTATCGTGTTAACTGTTATCATATTGATTATAACATAAATTGGTATTGAATTACAATAATATTTTCTTCCTAGTTGTGGTAACATCATTTCAACCAAAAAAAATTCGCTATTTCTTATGATTTATACTAGAGTAGTTAATGTTAATATAATGTAAATTTCCTTATTGGAAATTGTTATTGTATTTGAAATTATATGTGCAAATTTTACATATAATATTACTATTAAGCATATTTAAGATCAATTAAATAACATCCTCTAATATAAAATTGCATAAATGTATATTCAAAATGAATATGTTGATAAAAAAGTATCTCTTAATCTAATTAATGTATCTAAAAAATATTTACAACCTCATACCAATAGAATACATACTGTACTTGACAATATCAATATTCAAATTTTAGAGGGTGAAATCGTCACAATTGTAGGAAAGTCTGGATGTGGAAAATCAACACTTCTCAATTTGATTGCTGGATTTGAAAATTCTTATGGAGGGGAAATTTTACTTAATGGAAATCCAGTAAAAGATATCAGTCCTGAAAGGATAATGATGTTTCAAGAATCTGCACTTTTTCCATGGCTTACAACTTTTCAAAATATTGAAATTGCATTAAAAATGGCAAAAATTCCAAAGGATCAACGCGAAGAAATAGTTATGCACTACCTTGAGATTGTAGGTCTATCTGACTATTCTCATTCATATATTCATCAACTATCAGGAGGAATGAAACAAAGAGTAGCTCTGGCTCGGGCCTTATCATTAAATCCTAAAATTTTACTTATGGATGAACCATTTGCAGCTTTAGATATTACAATAAAGAAATCTCTATGCAAAGAACTTTTGGATCTACATAAAAAAACTAGAAAAACAATACTTTTTGTTACCCATAATATAAATGAGGCTGTCTTATTAGGAGATAGAGTTATTGTAATGTCTCCCCAAATATACGGTATAAAGAAAGAATACGTTATTGACATTCCAAAAGATCAAAGATATGAAAATCCAACTATAAAGAATATAATAAATCAGATTACTTCTGATCTTTATGAGTATAATTAATATTTTATTTACATGGGTTAAAAACTTTGGAAACACAGATTAAAACCAAAACCCAGAAAAAAAAATTAAATTTAACTAAAAAAGTCTTAAATAAAGATACCTTAAGTTTATTCATTTTTCTTAGCGCATTCGTAGGATTATGGCAATTAGTTTACGTGTTGGAAGTATTTCCAAAATTATCTCTACCTTCTCCATTTGCAGTAGGACAAACAATTATCGAATTAGTATTAGATTTTACCTTAATTGAAGGTACTGCCCTAACATTATGGAGATTATTTTTAGGATTTATGATATCTATTATGCTTGGAATGGGTATAGGGTTGATGATGATCAAGTTTCCACAATTTGGAAAAACTTTGAGTTCATTTGCTGTAGGACTTCAGTCATTTCCCAGTATTGCATGGATTCCATTTGCTATCTTATTAATTGGCTTTAATGATTTTGGAATACTTTTTGTTGTTATTATGAGTTGCGTTTTTTCAGTAATGCTTTCAACTTATACCGGAATTAGAAATGTTCCACCAATATATTTACGAGCTGCTAAAAATATGGGTGCAAAAGGCTTTTCTCTATTCAGACATGTGTTAATTCCTGCTGCAACACCTTCTTTAATAATGGGTATGAGACAAGCCTGGTCATTTGCATGGCATGCTCTTATTGGAGCTGAAATGTTAATTACAACTCTTGTAGGATTAGGCTATATATTATCAGTAGGAAGAGAGTTCTCAAATATGAGTCAGATAATTGCAACAATGATAGTAATTTTTACAATAGGTTTAATATTCGATAGAATAGTATTTATAAAAATTGAAGAAAAAGTACGAGATAGATGGGGTCTAAATCAACAACAACAACAAAATCCAGAATAATTAGTATACAAAATTTATCCTCTTGAAATTTGTAAATATAGTAATTGTTATAAATATAGAATAAGGTTATTAAATAGATGTAATTATTCATATTCTCTTCGTGTGAAGAAATATAATTTGAACAATAAGTCAAACTTGATACAGCAAGGAGCTATTTTAAATAAAATCTAGGATCATTTGTTAGATGAGGTTCATAGAAGGAAATAAAAGTTTATTATATCCTTTAGTTCTCTAAGAGAAATTTTTCATTGGTAGAATAAATTCTCATTAAAATTAACAATAAAAAAATTTTTATCACAGTTAGTTTATAGATATGTTAAAATATTACCTTCATTCCTATCAAATAAGACCTTAAATTTCAAATTATGATATGATTAGTGACCACAAATATTTTAATGACAAAAAATAAGCTAGGGAGCCTCAACTTGCTATTAATTAAAATTACTAAGTCATGGAATCATGTGCCTAAATAACATATATCTATTATTTCTTACATATTTCAAATCAAATATATAATATATGTTACTATATGATCTTATGGGAATATTTTGTAAGTGATAGACAAATACTTCCAAAGCATCAAAAACCTTTCTGTCAAGTTGGTAGAGTACATTAATATATTCACCTCTCTACCAACTTTTATCATACTACTGATTGTTAGTATGATTGGAGCAAATGTCTAAATAATTTGAGGAAAACCCAGTACCATTCAGTTAAAATGGTATTAGCTAATCAGAAACATCTATTCTTTCTATTTTTTTAAGCGACCTTTATTTTTTTATAACCAATTAAATCAATCAAAAGGTATGATTTTCAACGGACCTACTTTTTTTATTATGTTATGTTTTTCAATTTAGTCGATATTTTTCGTTTTACTTGCTTGCTTATCTTTGCTTAACTTTAGATCCTTTAAATCAATATTACAAAATAGAATATATTATTTCTTTTATAATTTTATTATTTATTTGAATTTGTATCATTTAATTGTATTATTGTTTTTTTTTACAAGAGACATACTTTCTTAAATTTAACAAAATAAAATTCTTCTAAATGTAAAGAATCTTTTATCCACTTATTATTTTTCTAAAGTTACAAAGAAAAAAATTTATTTTTTAAAGAAATTGATTTTAAATGCTTTGATAATAATAATTCTTTTTTATTTCTATTGATACAATTTTTTATTATTATTATCTCATCATATTACGGCATTCTTGGGCACATTGTCTGCACATTTCAGCACATGTTTTACATATTTCCATTTTTCCGCCCATTTTGTCGCATTCCATTGCACATGCATCACACATATCAGCACACATGTTACACATTTGTTTTGCATATTCACTACCTCTTGCCATCATTATAGAGGCCATTCTACACATATCTGCACAATCTCGGCACATCATCATACAGCGACCCATCATTCCAGCCATCTCTGTGTTTGACATACATTCTGTACAACAAGCTTCACAACATTCCGCACAATTGTTACATGCATCTATACAAGTTTGGTATTGTTGATTTTTTAACATTGAATTCATTTTCATAATTTTACTAGTATTACGTGATATATAAATATATATACAAAAAATATAAAATTTATGCAAATATCACATCTATTTTACATTTTTTACATATTTATAAGAAATATATGTAAAAATTGCATCAATAATGATGCAAGATTGGCATATACTTTTAAAAAAGTTTCTTAGCTTATCTACTCTTTTTCTAAGATATACTATCGCCTAATTTATCCAATATTTTAATATTTTTTCAAATATCTGTTAAACTTTTGGTTTTATGTAATAATATTTTACAATCACAATTCTTTTATTGTACTCAACTCAAATCAAATTTACTTTTAACTATTTTTGTCTTTTTTAAAACATTAAAATGGATATCTATTTTATTTACAAATTGATAAATCAATATGTCAAATTAATGGACAAATGTCAAGATAATTAGCCCTAATGTTTCTGAAGAAAGAAAAATTTTTGAACTAAATTTAAAGGTAAAAGAGCATATAAAATAATTCTATGTTTTAATTGAGGATAAAACAATCTTGAATAGCTCATCATATAGAAGATTCGAAATATTACAAGATGAAAAACTACTTTTGCAAAAAGGAAATATAATCAAAGATAAATATTCACAGCTTTAATCATAACTTACTAGATTAACATTATATGTGAAAATTCTGCATTCTTAATTCTAATAATGTATATATTATAATAATTATATAGAACAAAATTTAATTTCAATCAATGATGTTATCGACTCTGGCTAAAAAAACCTCAATTAAAAAAGCATTAAAATGGGCATTTGGTGGTTTCAGCATATTCTTTATTGCTATGTTATTTTTTATTGTAGTTCATGACTCTCTAACAGAGATATCTTCAACAACAGCAGAATATTGTACAAAATATGGATTTTTAGCCTCTCCTGGTTGTTGGTAAAATATGAGAATAATTATCGAGTTTTATGATATCAAAAAGTTAACAGAATCTCAAACATGAATGATAGAATTATATAATAATTTCTTGACATAAGCTCTAAGTACCATACTAAGTTAAGTATCATATCTTAGGCCAACAACCAAAACATCTAAGATACCTTCTTACAGCACATAACAGATTATCTTCTGTTCCATAATTGTAATTGGCACATACATCTTTTTTCAGATTCCTGTTTACTTTTGTTTC
>JAATVJ010000350.1 GCA_014523515.1 Nitrososphaerales archaeon TH1177
GTGGTGCTGAGACAAATGGTCAAGCAATTACATGGGGTTCTCCAATTGTAATTCTTAAAGCAAATGATTTTAAATTTGATATATATGATGTAGAAATAAGAGAAATAATTCCTCCTCTTTCTTCTCTATATCCATCATCTAGATAAATAAATAGATAAATAAATAAATAAAAATCTTATTCTTATTCTATTATTATCATCATCATTATTATTATTTTTTATTACCAGCAATCAAGTGATGCTAAAAAGCCATACTTAGCATAATACTCTACAGTTCTTTCTTTTTTATTACTCTGTCTTGAAGTAAGATATCATTTTTGAATTAATATAATTGTAGTAGTTTTTGGTTATTTCCTCCTTGCTTTTTATTACTATTATTATTTTACCTTCTCATAAGATATGAAATATAATAATTTTAGAAAGGATGTTTTGTACAAATATATTTTTAATTTATCAATATAGAATTCAAAATTTCCATTTTAAATAGGTATAAATTATATAGTTCTTGATACTATACATGAATACGCAAAACAAGTCAGTCCGGAAGTAGGAATGATTTTTATTCTCTTTTATCCTACTCCGATCTATAATTTGGATAAATCTCAATTTTTATCAATTTAATATAAAAGAATTCTATTATTCAGTTTTAATTCTTTTCATGTTAGATTCTGCTTTTTGGTTTATTCTCTTTTGGTTGTTATGTATACTATCTATAATTATTTAAATTATATAATTATCATTATTGGAGTTTTTATCAATAAAAATAATATTTTTAAAAAATTTAGATAAAAGTAATGGAAATTTAAATAAAGTCTATATAGATTTTATGTATAATATATGACAACTCGATTTTACGATAGAAGAGATGCAGGAAAATACTTGGCTGAAAAAATTAAATTATATATTAAAAATAACTTTAATTCAGAAGCAAAAAAAGAATCTTTTATCGTTATGGCCATTCCTCGAGGCGGTGTTATTATAGGGGATATAATCGCGTCAGAACTCAACATAGATATGGACATTATCATCTCTAAAAAAATTGGAGCAGAAAACAATCCTGAGCTGGCAATTGGCGCTATAATGGCTGATGGGAGCTACATTTTAAACGAAGATATTGTTAATAGAATAAATATATCTGATGAATATATTCAGACACAAGTAGAAATACAAAAAAAAGAAATTGAACGTAGATTAATGGAATTTAGAGGTAAAAAAGATTATCACAATAAATTAAAAGATAGAGTAACCATATTGGTAGATGATGGAATAGCAACTGGTGCCACGGTTCTTGCTGCTGTAAAATGGATAAAGGAAAAACAACATTGTAAAAGGCTAATTGTGGCTGTTCCTGTTGCCCCTGCTGAAGGCAATATATTAGATAAACTTAGTCAAATTGCAGACAAAGTAATTGTTATTTTCACTCCATATGACTTTGCTGCAGTAGGTCAATTTTATGAACACTTTGATCAAGTTAGTGATAAAGAGGTTAAAGAAATAATGAATAAATATAATTTTGTTACATAATAAATTAACCTTGACTTTTTGATCTATACTGTTTCTAGTTTATATATCGTAATAATAATGATTTAATAAGAATAATTTTAAAAATTTTATCTAACTATATATTGTAAATAAAAATTTATTTTTTTTACATTTGTTATTATAGCATTTTCTTGAAAAATTTTATTTAAATATTAAGATCTACATCTATCATGTTAGTTTCCAATTATCAAATCAAATATTCATCTAAAACTATCCTCCTTATTTTATAAGAAATCTCGCAATTATACTACAGATTTAATCTTCATCTATAATTTACAAATAAATATATTATCTTTAGAATTTTTTATTAGCTTTTTGTTTGAGACTGCTAAAATATGTAAATTTATTAAAAAATAATGTAATTAAATAAGTATTATTTTGTATAGGGAATATTTCGTTACAGCAAATTTACTTTTTTCTTGTATTAATCAAATAATTATAATAAATACTCTATTTTTATAAAAGAATTAATATCTATATTAATAAAATTTATAATTATAAAATTTTTATAGTCATGTTTTATTATATATATACATATTTGGTGTTTAAGGTTATTTTGTCTAAAGGGGAGTATAAAGATAATTCTAGTTTAGATTTTACGTTTTATAATCCACTTGCTGCTCCTACCTATAAATGGTATCAATTTCATAAAAGATTAGATTTAGTCCGTTGGTGGATAAAATATAAAATAGGTAAAACAGATGAAGCAATACTAAAAAAGAGAATTGTCCAGATAGGTAATAGTTTAGGGATTTCTACGAAATGGGTGAATAAGACAATAGAGCATGCAATATCAGAATTTTCAGTTAATGGTCTTGGAGTTGATTATTATGGCTATCATAATATCAATCATGAATTAGAAGCTACTTATTTCACTTTACTTGCAGCATACGGACAAAAAGAGATAGATACAACTAATCAATTTGATTTGACTGATATAAAGTATCTATTTACTTCTGCTCTTTATCATGATTTTGATCCCCTCAAAAGATTTGAAAAACCAAATGAAGATGCAGTTGAATATGCTATAAGAAATGATAAAAGAATTAAAGAATCTATTGTCGAAGCTGGTTTAAATATAGATATAGTTATTGCAATTATCCATCGAACAGCATATCCATTCCAAGGAGAGATAGCTGAGCATGCAAGACAAAGAATGCATCAATTATTCACAAATGCTGGAATTTCTCCTAATGATATAGAAAAAAGAAAGCATTATGAAGATCTTGGATGGTTTCTTTCAGTTTCCGAACGTGTTGCAGGCTATGCATTAGATGATTTTGAACATGCTCTAGAACTAGCTAGACGTAATGCTCATGGATTAGGATGGCATCCATCACGTATAAACAAAGAATCAGTCAAGTTTTTTTCTTTACTCAATAAAGAGAAAATAATGCTCAATCGCGTTTTAGATGGAATTTCTGAAAAATACAAGGAAAATTATCAAAACAATATAAATAGATTTAAAGAATCTTTCCTAAAGGAAATTGAAATAAAAAATGCAGTTAGAAAAGGAGAAATCAATTTAGTCTTTAAATCAGAAGAAAATAAAAATATCGATTCAACTACTGTAAAAGGCTTTTTAAGTCTTTATAACGAGCTTAATAACCCTGTTGGAATAAATAATGAGAAAAAATTTACTAAATCAATAAAGCATCCTAAAACCATAATTGTTAGCTTGAGATTGAATGAAACTAATGGAAAAGTTATTGGCTTTGCCAAAGGTGGACCATTAGAATATTACAAGTTAAGAAGAGGAACTGTAGAAGAAAATTTTGGAAAGAAAAATACTCTTTTCCTTGAACGAATAAATGTTGAAACAGGTTATTGGGGAGAAAGTGGAGGTCATAATCTTAGAATGAAATTTTTAGAGAAAGCTAACAGTAATGGGTATAAATTTGTGACTGGTTATGTTCATCGAGATGTATTAATTCGCAGAATAAACAATGGTGAACCTATTAGAATAATACAAAGATATGATCCAGATAAGCTCGATTATTATAGATTATATTTAAATAAATTATAGCCATTGAATAAAATTACATAGAAAATAAAAAAAATATTTACAAAAAATTTTTTGTGTTTGTAATATTTACTATTACTAAAATATAAAATATAAAATAATAATACTTGTTAAAAAATTATGATTTATACTTTTCTTATTACTTTTTTTGTCTATTTTATAGATAGATAATTAGGTTTATCTTTGAATATCAACTGATTCAGTATGCAAGATATTGGCTTCTTGAGTTTTGTTTAAGTGAGGTAATGCAATACTTTTGTTGTATTTTGCATCAACATCATTGGGATCTAAAGCTAGAACCTTATTGTACATCTGGAGGGCTTCTTCATAATTACCTAAATTATAGAGTGCAACGCCTTTGTTGTTCAATGCTAAAAGATCATTGGGATCTAAAGCTAGAACCTTATTGTACATCTGGATGGCTTCTTCATAATTACCTATACTTGCAAATGCTAATCCTTTGTAGTTTAAAGCAGAAATATTAGATTGATTTAATTTAAGAATTTCATCATATATTTGAAATGCGTATTCAACTTCTCCCTCTGAAAGATAATCATTTGCGTGTTGTAGCA
>JAATVJ010000038.1 GCA_014523515.1 Nitrososphaerales archaeon TH1177
ACTATCTTTTCCTTCTTGTTTCATAAATTCACTGACTTTTTCTGCAGCTTTTGGAGTAACAGTTACTATTTGTGATTGTTGAGTACTTTCCATAACTTAATTATGTTTTAAAAAGAATATAAGTTTTCCCTGTCTTAAGAAGAGGCGTTTGGAATTCTATTTTGTAGCTCAGACCATTTTGCGAGTACTCCAGCTGCTGTAACCCATGTTATTACTGAATGATATACTGGTACATTATTCTCTTCTATTCTCTTTGAGATATCAAGAGTAAATGGTCCCCCTAAAGCACCCAATAAAATTGGTTTTTTCTTTTGTTTTTGAAAATCTGCTAATATATTCACAATAGTTTCTTCAAGAGGATCATCTTGAAAAACAAACCATGGCATTATAATATCAATATTAGGATCATCCATAAATGTTTGAATAGCGAATCTATAATCATCAGCATTGGCAGAACCTGTAACATCAAGAGGATTACCTATAACATAGGTTGCAGGATAACGTTCATTAAATTTCCTTTTAGTATCTTCACTTAAATCAGCAATTTTTAATCCTAGTCTTTCAAAATGATCTATTGCAGCAATTATTGGTCCTGCACCATTGGTAACTAATGCCACTTTATTTCCTTTAGGCGTAGGTTGCCAAGTTAAAGCCTTTAATGATCCTGTTAATTCCTCATAACTATCTACAGATATAATACCCGCTTGATCAAATGCACCTTTGACAACAGAAAATGATCCCCCTAAAGAACCAGTATGAGATGCTGCTTGTTTAGCTCCTCTTTGTGATCGTCCATTTTTAAAAACTACAATAGGTTTCTTTTTTTCTTTTATAGCTTTCTTGGCAGTATTCAAAAATTTTCTACCATCTCCAAGACCTTCAACATATAGGCCAATTACATTTGTTTTTGGATCTTCTGACAAATACCAAATCATATCTGCTTCATCAACATCAGAACGATTACCGTAAGAAATCATTTTGCTCATTCCGAAAGAGTCTGAAGTTTCCATAAAAGCAATTCCAATAGTTCCACTTTGAGATAGAAAAGCTACATCTCCTTTCTTGGGTCTAAGCATTCTCTCATGTCCTTGAAAAGCACAATCTAATCGATTTTCACCATTAAATATGCCTATACAATTTGGTCCAATGATTCTAACTTTCAATTGAGAAGATAATTCTTTCACTTTTTGTTCTATTTCAGCTCTTTCTCCACCTAATTCTTTTCCTCCACCAGAAATAATTACCATATTATGTATTCCTTTTTTTCCACATGTTTCCAATATAGTAGGAACGAATTTTAAATCAACTGTGACTATTACTAAATCGATCTTTTCATTAATATTTTCTAAATTTTTATATGCTTTTAACCCTAGTATTTCATCATAACCCTTTGCATTTACAGGATATATTTTACCTTTATAATCATATTTAGATAAACTTTTTAAAACAGAATTGCCGACTTTACCTTCTTCAGGAGAGGCCCCTATTAATGCTATAGAACTTGCATTAAAGAATACATCCATATAACTAGAATCAGGAGTTGCTTTAGAGACTATATCAGGATTGGATTTGAGAAGAATTTTTGCATCAACAACATAGTAGTTGTTTGGATAAACTATAATTGGATTAAAATCTACGCTATCGATATATTTGGCCATATCAAAGCCTAAATTACCTATTTTAATAATTGCATCACACAGCATTTCTAAATTTATTGCTTGAGCTCCTCTAAACCCTTTTAGGATCTCTTTAGCTCTTAAATCATCTATCATTTCTAATGCATCTTCTTTAGTTATTGGAAGAACTCTAAATGATACATCTTTAAATAATTCTGTATAAATTCCTCCCAAACCAAGCATTATTACTGGACCGAATTGAGGGTCATTTTGTAAGCCAACTATTAATTCAATCCCTTTAGGAACCATCTTTTCTAAGAGGACTCCCTTTACTTGATAATCTTTTGACAAACGGTTATACATATCTAAGAAGGTTTCTTTAACTTCATTTTCATTTTGTAATCCAACCTTAACCCCTTGAACATCGGTCTTGTGTAGTATTTGATCTGATACTATTTTTGCAACAAGCGGAAAGCCAATTTCCTTTGATTTGGATATAGCTTCAGAATCAGTAGTTACGATAGAATACTCGGGAACATTAATTCCATATTCAGATAATATAGATTTTGCATCTTCTTCTGTTATTACCTTACTTCCTTTTTGAATAACATCATTTAATATTTTCTCTACTTTTTCACTATCCATCATAGAATATGGAGAAAATTTAGTATAGTTTCTAATTAACTTTACTTTCTATTTAATATAATTTAGATTGTCTAGTTGATTAAAGAGTATCATTTAATTTATTTAGGGATCCAATTAGCACTGATCGTCTTGATTCTTCAGTTATCAATTCTCTAGTATTTTCAATTAAGATTTTACATACATCTAATTTCTTTCTGATACCATTTACTATATTATCATATATAGAAAATGGATAAATAGCGCTGTAAATTTCTTGCATGACTATAAAAAGAGATTCTGCTTTATCATATCTTCCATATCTAACCATATCATAAACCATTCTCTTTATTTCACCAATGCAATCTAAAATACCAAATAGATATGCTTGGCTAGAAACACCAATATCACCTATCCCAAGTAAAGATTCATTTTTTACTATATTCATCAACAGATTAGCTTCTACTAGTTCTTGTTCTGACATGGATAGATATCGTGAAAGATCATCTTGAGCTAATGTTTTGAGAGATAAATATAGATTCTTTGCTTTATCTAATTTTAATTGACTTTCTTGTATATTGCCCTGATGAAGCGATATAATAGATTGACTACACAAAATAATAATATCACGAGATTCTTTTATTAATTGTTCTCTTCTACTTTCTATTGATTGTAATTCATCATGAATAGATTTAAGTGAAATCTTAACTTTTTCAGACGCCATATAATTAGTGATTATTGTTCATAATATAGATTTTTAATTAGTTAAGGTAATAATGAAAATATACTATTTAAAACTACATATAATTAAAGTTTTAATATGCAATAGAAAAATACGTGGGCAACATTCGTAGAAGTAGAGGATACAATTATGAATATTCAATTGTAAGTAGACTTAATAATCGTTATTGGACCGCTAAAAGGTTAGGGGGCTCTAGTGTGGGTCTTCCAGATATAATAGCTGTAAATAATAATAAAGCAATTTTGTTAGCTATTGAAGCTAAATCTGGCACAGGAGAATCACTATATGTTCCAAGCGATCAGATAGAAAGATGTTTTTCGATTGTAAAAATGTTTAGATATTATAAATATAAATATGTAATTTTGGCATTTAAGTTTCTTAGGAAAAAGAGAATAAAAATTAATAATAAGTCATCTTATGAAAAAAGAAAACTTGTAGAGTATTATAAAATTATTGAACCAATATGGAAAAAAGGAAGGATACCTCAGATAAAATGTAATTATGATGGCAAAACATTTTTAATTACTAATCAAGGGTCAATAGAAATTAATTTTTGTGATTATAAGATGCCATTTCAAAAAAAAACAAAATAAAAGTATCAAATTAAATACAAATACACCTTCATGAATATCAACATGAATCAAAAGAATGTAAAAATTAAGAAATATAAAACAATAAGCAAAAAGATTCAAGACAGTATTATTTCATCAGATCAAATGTATGAAATTGAAAATGCAGGGCATAATAAATTCGGTATGAAAAAAGTCATAATGATGGAAAATGCAGGTTTTGGAATAGCAGACTTTATTATTAAAAAATTTAAAAATAAAGGATTTTCAAAATTAAAAATTTTAGCTGTTTGTGGAACTGGTAATAATGGCGGTGACGCAATGGTTGCATCCAGACATTTAGCTTGTTTAGGTATCTATCTTAAAGTAATATTGCTTGGGGATCCATCATCAATAAAGACAGATGAAGCATTAACAAATTTTCAAATTATTAGTAAAATGAATAGAACCATAGAATTAATAATATTGAGTAATATAGATACAAAAAAAATAAAAAAAGAAATACTTAATGCAGATATAATTATTGATGGAATTTTTGGCACTGGAATTAAAGGAAATATTCAAGATCCACATTTATCAGCAATTAAATTGATAAATAAATCAAGAGCATATACTATATCTGTAGATATACCTTCAGGTTTAAATCCTAACAATGGAGAAATTGTATCTGATTGTATAATAGCTGATACAACAATAACATTTCACAGAATTAAACTAGGACTGTTAAATAATAAAAAATATACTGGTAATTTAATATTAAAGAAGATAGGAATACCCATTGAAGTAGAGGAGGGAATAATATAATATGAACTTTAAAATAGAACAAATACCTGTTGGAAAAATGGCAAATTTTACCTATTTAATAATAGACAATGAAGAAAAAGAAACAGCAATTATAGATCCATCATGGGATCTAGAAAAGATCTTTGAAATAATAAAGAAGAATCAGTATAAAATAAAATATATTATTAATACTCATTCTCATTACGATCATATACTTGGTAATGATCAAATTGTTGCTATTACTAAATGTAAAGTAATTCAACATAAAAATTCTAAAGAAAAACATGATATTTCAGTAAACGACGGAGATGAATTTAAGGTTGGTAAAACTCTTGTAAAAGTATTATTTACTCCTGGACATTCCAAAGATAGTATATGTTTAATAGTTGATTCTAAAATTATTATTACTGGAGACACATTATTTGTCGGAAATTGTGGCCGTACTGATTTACCTGGTAGTGATCCTGAAGAGATGTACAACAGCTTATTTGAAAAAATATTAAATTTAGATGATAATCTGGTTGTTTATCCTGGTCATAATTATGGATATAAATCAATTTCCACAATAGGAGAAGAAAAGAAAAACAATTATGTTTTGTTTCCAAGAACAAAGGAACAATTTATAAAATTTATGACTGGTGAAGAATAATAAATTGATAAAAAAATATAAAGATATTATAGTAGTAAATGGCGAACATAATATAGATGAAGAGTCAAATAATTCTCTTTTCATTTGTGTAATTTCACATACTGAAACAAGTGAAATTCCAGGTATTACCGCTGCAGGTGCTAATAAAGACTTGATAAAATATACACCTGTTGCTGATGCAGAATTTCTATATTATGGAAAATGTAATTGTATAAATGGAATACCTGCAACACCAGACGGAAAACCAACGCCTGCAATAATAACAAAAACCATGTTAAATATTGGAAATATTCCTTTTATTGTAGTGGATGCAGGAGTAAAAGTTAAACCAGATATTCCAATGGTTTCTTTTGATCTAAAATCAGGTTATAATATATCAAAAGGTATAGCTATGGAGTCAAAGGAAGTAGAAAAAGCCTACAGATATGGATTAATTATTGGCAAACAACTTTCTAAAAGTAATGATCTTATAATTCTTGGAGAAAGCATTCCTGGTGGAACTACAACTGCGTTGGGAGTAATGCTATCTTTAGGTGTAGATGCAGAAAATAAAATAAGTAGCAGTATGTCTAAAAATCCGCATAATTTAAAAAATACAATTGTGAGGCAAAGTATGAAAGATAATAATATTACTTTTGGGTCATTGAAAGATAAACCTTTTGATGCTATCTCTTTGTTAGGTGACCCCATGATTCCTTCAGTGACAGGGATTGCACAGGGAGCTATTGAATATGGTGGAAAAGTAATGCTTGCAGGAGGAACCCAAATGTGTGCTATTTTATCAATTTTAAAAAGTCTTAATGTAAAAACTAATAATATTTCAATAGGTACGACAAAATATATTTTAAACGATCAAACTGCAGATTTTAAAAATTTAGTATTGTCTATTGATAATAATGTAGGTATATTCGTTGTGGATTTACATTTAATTGAATCTACAAAACAAGGATTAAAAGCATTTGCAAATGGGTTTGTAAAAGAAGGGGTCGGTGCAGGAGGAGTATCAATTGCAACAATGATAAAGCAAAAGGGAAAAATCAACGGAAAAATTTTGCTAAAATATATCGAAAGAGAATATGAAAAAAATATTGAAGAAAAATTGTACATTAAACCAAATTAATATTTGTGATTAAAAATAAAATAAATTAAATTATTTTACCGTTACTGATTTAGCTAAATTTCTTGGATAGTCGGGATTAGCATTATTTTTTATTGCAAGGTAATAAGATAATATTTGAATTGGAATAATTTCAATAATCGGATATAAATATTTATTAACTAAGGGTAATCTGATAAAATAGTCATAGAGATCATTATTTTTATTCGAAATTCCAATAATTTTTGCTCCTCTCGATTTCATTTGATGTATGCTATTTAATACGTTATAGTAAGTTTCATCTTCTGGATTAAGTACTATAACTATTGTACCGGGTTCAATCAATGCCAAAGGTCCATGTTTTATTTCTCCAGCAGCTATACCCTCTGCATGAATATAAGCAAGTTCTTTAATTTTTAAAGCTCCTTCCAATGCAATTGGATAGTGATAAGATGTACCTAGAATATAGATATCTCGAACAGATTTTAGATCCTCAGCTATTTTTTCCAAATATGAAGTATCTGTTAGAATCTCATTTAGAATATTACTAAACATAGATGTTGACATATCTAATGGCCTATTATTTGTACAAAAATTATCTATTATAGAATATATTACTGCCAATTGTGCAGTAAAACTTTTTGTTGCAGCTACACCTATTTCTGGTCCAGAATTTATGGAAACATAATGATCACTTAATCTACATAAGGAAGAAGTTGATATATTTACGATTGATAGAATTTTTGCTTTATGTTGTTTAGCTATCTTAACGGAATTTAAAACATCTGCTGTTTCACCACTCTGTGAAATAGCAATCAAGAGAGAATTTTCATCAAGAGCGCCAGACACGTATTCAAATTCACTTGACATTATTATTTCTGTTCTTATCTTTGCAAATTTATAGAAAAGGTATTTTGCTAATAATGCCGAATGATAACTCGTCCCACTTCCTGTAATAAAAATATTTTTAGAGGAAGAAATAATATCTACTGTTTTTTCAAGGGAACTTCTGTTAATCTGAAAAGCCATAGGTATAGAATTTTTTTGTTCGTGGATCTCTTTGATTGTATAATGAGCGTATTTGCCTTTATCAATATCTCCTAATTCCCAAGCGACTTGAGTTATAGGTCTTGATATAGCATTACCATTAAAATCAAATAAATTTATATTTTTATCATCTAAAATAACTATATCGTAATTATCAAGAAAAATAGCTTTATCAGTATATTCTAAGAATCCTAATACATCACTAGAAATGAAATTGCCGTTGTTTCCAATTCCAATAATTAATGGTTCATCTAATCGAGCACCAGCTACTAGTCCAGATTTGAAAATTGCAACAAATGCATAAGTACCATGTATTTGCTTACACGTTTCAATAATAGCCTGTTTGATATCAAATTTTTTGAGATAAGTCTCTATTAAATGTGCAATTACTTCGCTATCAGTTTGACTTTGAAAAATATGACCTTGTTTTATAAGATTATCTTTCAATTGTTGATAATTATCTATTATTCCATTATGAACTACAACTACATTATTGTCACAGTCTGTATGTGGATGTGCATTAGATTTACTTATACCTCCATGAGTAGCCCAGCGAGTATGTCCTATTCCTACTTGTCCTGGCATTTTATATAATTGTAAAGAGTCATCAACCTCACGTACTTTGCCTACGCCTTTACGGATTAAAATATTATTGCTGTCAAGAGTAGCTATTCCAACGCTATCATATCCTCTATATTCCATTTTCTTTAAACTTTCAACAAGAACCGATGCTGCAGTAAATTTGCCAGTATATCCTATTATAGAACACATAATAATATACTATTTAAAATAGAGGTTAGTTTAAATAGTATATTACTAAATCTATTATACCGCTACAAAAATATTTATAATTTTTTTTTAATTTTACATTAACATGCTAATAAAATCGCTTTATAATTATTTTACCACTATAAAACATTTTATAGAGGGTAAAAAGAAATAATAAAATGAAAAAAAAGACTATAATCTATGATCGTAATGGAAATACCATAAGTAAAAAAATTTTATTGTTTGATAATGTAACTGACATGAGAATTCTATCGAATAATATTGCATGGAAAATAATAGAACTATTATCAATTAAGGCTATGTATCCTGCACAAATAGCAAAAGAATTAAAACTTTTTGAGCAAACAGTATATTATTATATTAGAAAATTAGTTCAAATTGGAGCTATAGAACAAGTAGGAACAAGTTTAATAAGGGGAGGTACAGCTAGACTTTACTCAACCACAAGTCCTTCATTTGGTTTAGAACTTGAAGGAGAAGGGAAGGAATTAGAATTTCCAAATTACTCAAAAAAACAAAAGAGAAAAAATGTACCTTCTATATTAAAAGAGTTTTATGAAGATAATTCATTTTATGGATTAATAGTTGTAGGAGCACCTGATCCTCATGGTCCTTACAAATCTTCTTCAAGAGATGGACATTATGCTGTTCATTTGAGTTTTTATCTGGGAACATTATGTGATGATTCATCGTCTAGCTTCATAGTTAAATTGGATGTAGATGCAAAAGCAGAAAAGGATATTGATAATATAAATTTAATATTAGTTGGAGGTCCAGGAACCAATATTGTTACTTCTGAATTCAACAAATACCTTCCAATTCAATTTAATGAAGATAATTATTGGTCAGGGTTAATTGACAAATCAGGGAGAATATTTAATATGGATAATCATGGATTAATTGCTAAAATAAATAATCCCTATAACAAAGATAAGAAAATTCTAGTTCTAGCAGGAGTAAGGACTATAGGAACAAAAGCAGCAGTAATTGCATTAACCAATTATGGAAACAAAATATTTGACAAGTATAGGAATGATGATGAATTGGCATTAGTCGTTCAAGGATTCGACATGAATTCAGATGGAAAAATTGATCATGTTGATATTGTTTCTTAATTATTAACTGGTTTGAGGATTTTGTAATCGAGTAATAAATTCATCATGTAAGACAATTGCAGGTTCTTCATCTTTCTTTACTATGTAACCAGGAATGTTAATAATTCTTTCACCTATTGAGACATGACCATGGACTACTAATTGTCTTGATTGTTGTGGAGATTTTGATATACCTTTTTTCATAATTATGGTTTGCAATCGTCTTTCTAAAATATCTTCCAATTTTAAATTAAGAACATCATCTACAGTTGCAGATTCTTTTACTAATCCAAGTTTATTAAGATAGTTTAAAAGTTTAGTTTCTTGTACTTGCCTTGCCTCAACTGTTAAAGCTAATAATTCACGTGCTTGATTTCTTATATCTGCAATCTTAGTTTGTGCTTTCCACAATTCTCTTTTGCTTCTAAGACCATAAGATCCAATAAGATACAACTCTGAACTTAATAGCTCTGTAGTCCATATTTGACGTGGTCTTCGGAATGTTTTTCTTGATTTTTTTGGATCGCCCATTACTTACCACTTTTTTGCTCTTTTGGTGTAGTCAATGTAGTTTTGCGTACTCCTACTGCACTAGCTCTTCTACCTGTAGTACGTGTGCGTTGACCTCTAACACGTAATCCAAACATATGTCTATAGCCTCTCCAACTCATAATGCTTTTTTCTCTATCTATATCGTTTGACACAATAAAATCCAAATCCGATGTAAGTAAATGAAGGTTAGAGCCAGTATCCATATCTTTTCTCCTATTAAAGTAGAAAGATGGAATACCGATTTTATTAGGATCTTTAAGAGCATTCTCTATATCATGTAATTCTTTATCAGTAAGAAGACCAACTCTAATATATGGATTAATATTTAATTTTTGAAGTAATATTTGGGCAAAATTATAACCAACACCCTTAACTTTACTCAAAGCGACAGTTATTTTTTTATCTCCTTCTACATCTTTTCCCATGATTCTAACAATATGTTTATAGTCTGCTGTTGACAACTCTTAAAACTAGGGTTAAGACCTAAATAAAAATCATACTAGAATTGAAGGGAAAAGTAATTTCAATAAAAATATATAAAATGTAGTTTAATAAAATTAAACAAGACGAAATGAATATTTTATAAATTTTTAAATAAAAACATACGAATTTATTTATAAAATACTATTAGACTATTATAATAGTAAAATGTCAAAGAATAAGAATAAGAATAAGAATAAGAATAAGAATAATAAACTAAAAAGATCAAAAAATACAATATAACAACCTTTAATAACACAATTGAAAAAAATGTAATTAGCAATAGCAATCTACTAGTTTAATTTATATTATTTATAAAAAATAATTTTCAACTAACAGAACATATTATGCAAGTCTTTTTAACAATGTTTAAATTTTGTTTTAATCAGCAAGAAATCTGTTGAATTTTAAAGATATTGAGAAGATGGTATTAGACTCTTACCAATCTCATCCAACATATAATGAAATATTTCCTGGTGTTCCAGAAAATTATAAAGAAATCAAGACATTACGGGACCTTCTGGAAATAAATTATAAACATGTTAAAGTTGATCGCCAAATTAGAGGAAATTTAATAAGGCTTATTAAAAAAGGTGAAAATCCATATAGGGGAATCATTGGATATGATAATGATATAATACCGTCAATCAATAGAGCAATTCTTGCTGGTCATGACCTATTATTGGTAGGACAAATAGGTCAGGCTAAAACAAAACTATCTGAAGCTATCTCCAAAAATCTCTTATCACCAATACCTATTATTAGAGAATCATTAACTAATGATATCCCCACAACAATTAGGCCTGAAGAAATGATTTCCTTATTAGAAGACAAAGAAATTGTACATTATTCGCCAAGGTTCACTATTTCAAAGGAAACAGAAGATAATATTAGAAATAATGGATTAGATTCTAAAATAGAGTGGATTAGTGGATCGGAAAGATATAGATATATTTTAGCAACTCCTGATATTTCAGTTAAAGATTTAGTAGGACAAATTGACGCTATCAAAATAGCAAAAAAAGGAGTTGAAATATATAATATAGAGTCATATTCACCAGGTCAGCTATTACAAGCTAGGCATGGTATTTTGTGTATTGATGAATTACCTGTTTTAGATCCTAGAAAACAAGTTTCTTTATTAAGCGTGTTACAAGAAGGTAAATTTACTACTGGGTCATATCCTGTTTACTTTGAGCCAGATCTAAAAATAATAGCTACTTCTAATCCAATCGATTATACCCATTCTGGAAAAATAATAGAACCTTTATTTGATAGACTTCGAAGTCATATTGAAACACGTTATCCTACAAAAATCATTGATGAAATGCTTATAGCAATACAGGAGATAAAACTAAGTGATCCAAAAAATATTATTTTACCTATTTTTATTTTGAAGACTATTGTTAACATTACGCAGCTAGCTAGAACAAATTCAGACATTAACCAAGACAAAGGGGTTAGTGTTAGAATGTCTATTCATTCAATTGAAGCAATTATTAGTGAGGCTGAACGAGTAAGAGCTTTAATTCATAATGTTAAGGCAGTACCTAGATTTTCAGATATCAATAGCATACAACAAACATCGAAATTTGAATTATCTGAATTAGAGGACAATAATCAAAATAGAATAGAAATTTTAAATAAATTGATTTTTGAATCAATAAAAAATATATCTAGAGAATATATCCAAAACATCGATAGAGATGAAATTGGATTATTAAAAAATGAATTTGTTAAGAATAAAAAATTTATAGTATCACAAAAATTTTTAGGAAATGAAAAGAGCGATTCTCTTAATGATTACGAAAATCAATTGAAAAACTTTCCGACATTCTTAAAAATAATGAACAAAATGGTAGAAATTATGGAAAATGAAAAAGACGAATTTACGAAGAATATGGAATATAATAGAATTGACATTAATGGATTGTCTTTTTCTAATAAACAAGATACAGAATACAGAGCATCCATAGTAGAATTAGTACTTGAAGGTCTACGGAATTTAGATAATCCAATAGTCGACAGAAGAGAAAAGGAAATATATGAATCTATATATTAACAAGTCAAAAGATTTCATTTATTTTCCTTTAAAAAAAGAATCATCTAATAATACTTCAAATAAAAAATTTGAAGATCAAGAAGAACAAAACTTAAATCCAGAGTTACTAGAAGATCTACTAAAATCAATTGGACGAGAAATTCTCAAAGAAAGGACACCCACGTTAGAGGAATTAGAACAAACCTTACAAGAAAGCATAAGAAAAAAAGAAGAAAAGAATCAGGATAAATATAAGAAAGAAAATGATTTTGATTACAAAAATGATATATATCCAACAACTAGATCTTACAAAAATGTAAAATCAAATAAATCCATTATTACAACCCTTATGAAAAAGGGTTATCTAAAAAATTCAGAAAAATGGTTAAGTAGTAAAGGATTTGTGAATATTGGCGGAAAAATACTACAAGATGTTATGAAAGAATTAAAAAAAGGTGATTTTGGAATACATGAAACCAAAAATTTTGGATATGGATCCCTTTTGTTAGACACAACAAAAAAATATGAAATTGGTGATGATATTAGATTAATTAATGTTCCAAATTCATTATTAAATTCAATTCAAAGACTTGCAAAAAAAAATGGGAAAATTGAAATACCGATAAAATTTGATATTGAAGATTTTGAAGAATATGAAACTATTCAGGATGTTAGAGTTTCAATAGTATATTGCATTGATCTCAGTTCCACAATGAGATATTCTACAATGTATGGAGATTTAAGTAGAATAGAAGCTGCTAAGAGAGCACTATGGTCTTTGTATCTATTACATAAAAAATATTTTCCTTCTGACACAATAAACATAGTAGGATTTGGCGCGTTAGCTTCTAAAATACATCCTCAAGATATTCCTTATTTAAAAACTTTTGAGCCTGGTGTTGATTTCCTTCATTATACAAATTACCAAGCAGCATTAAGGTTATCAAAAAAAATTTTAGAAAAAAATCCAGTAGAAAATAAAAGAATTGTCCTTATTACAGATGGGCATCCTAGTGCATGTTTTATTGATAATGAAAATGAACAGCAAAAAATACTTTCACAAAGACCATATTCTCATTTTTATATTCCTGATAAAAATACAATAAATTCCATTAAGAAAAGTCAGGAAATGAATTTAGATATAAATTCAGGAGAATTAGTATATTTGTGTTATAGATATAGACAAGTTGATCAATTTATAGGTGAGCGTACTATAATTGAGGCCAAAAAATGTCATAAAAAGGGAATTCAGATTGATACTATAATGATAAGTGAAGAAGATTCGCTATTGAGTTATGTAAATGAAATGGAGAAATATGTAAATGGAAGATCTTATTATATTAATCCAGATTCAATAGACAAGATGTTATTAACTGATTACATAAATAATAAAAAGAAGCTAATTTACTCAAATACATAATGTTTAACAGTTATTGAGTTAATTTATAAATTAAACATAACTGTAATATTGTTAATGAGTAATGTAGTAGAGACCATCAATTATTTAGATTGGAATCAATCTATCGACATATTAAAGAAAGCCAAGAAAATTAAACTTTTTGCTCTTATAATTGGTCCTAAAGGAACAGGAAAAACTTCTCTGGTAAGAAAATTTGCATCTGAACTTGGCAAGAATATTTTTTCTGTAAACTTTAGTCTTAGAACAAGAGAATCTCATTTAATCGGAACTAAAACTATAGAACATGGTGAAATCAGTTTTGTAGAGGGAATTTTGGTAAAATCTATGAAAGAGGGAGGTATACTTTATTTAGATGAATTAAATGCTGCAGAACCTGATATGCTCCTAAGATTAGATGAAGCTTTAGATGATAGGAGGCAAATAATATTGAAAGAAGCAGAAGGTCAGATTATTAGAGCTAGTGAAGAATGGTTTGTAGTTGCTACAATCAATCCTTTATCACATATTGGGACAAAAGAATTACCACCTCAACTTTTAAGCAGATTTCCAATAAGGCTTGCTTTAGATTATCCACCAGAGGAGACAGAACTTGAGATTATTAAACAACATACTACAGTAAATAACGATAATTTAATTAACATACAACGTGCTATAAAATTAGCAAGAGCATTAAGAGAAGCTGCTGGGGTAGAGGAACTTTTTTATGGACCGAGTTTAAGAGAAACAATTGCATATACTAAATTAGTAAATATTGGTACCGATCCTAAACTTGCGGCTGAAATAGTTTTTGCCAATACATATAATCAATGGGGAGAAGTAGAATACAGAAAAGTTATGGATATGATAATTTCGATATTTGGTTGATAAATGTGACATATAACAATAGTAAAAAATATTTACGAAATGATGTTCTTCTTGACATAGCTATTTTTCTTGCCCGTCGATGGTCTAACAATCCCAAAGTCATTGTTATGCTTTCTAAAGATAAAACTCCTCAGACAGACATTGAAAAACAACAAATTATTTTACCAACATTAAATTATTTTCATGGTGAAGAATTTCAAAGATATAGGCAGTGGAGAGTTTCATTATGGTATGAATCAATGAGAATAAGATATACTTCTAAAGTAAAGGTATCTCGTCAGGATCACGCATATGGATTTATTCTTAATAGTGTAGAAACCAAAAGAATAGAAATATTAGGTTTAGATACTTGGCAAGGCATGGCAAACGAAATAATTTTTTATGAAGGCATGTCTTGGTTATCAAAACCTCTCTTAAATACGATATATGGAAGACATAAAATAATTGAAGCTTTTTCACAGTATTTTCTTACCGGATATATCAAAGGAGAACTATTTGGAAGTGAATTTGATAAGGTTAAACAAGCAACAGATTTTGCAAATGAATGTATTAGAGAAGCTATCGATAAAAGATTAGGAACAGATTGGATTTATGATAAGGTAAGAGAAATAATTAAAATATTACAAATAGATCCTTTATTATCAATTCCTTTGACTACTCCTCGATCTAATATAGGTATGGCAATGAATAAATCAGATTTATTTAAACAGTTAGAAAAGGTAATAAAATCAAAACTAGTAAACAAAGAATTTGATCTAACAATAAAAGAAATTATTGAAGGAAAAGATGTTGTAAAAGAATATGATACATTATTAAAAGAAAGTAAGAAATCAGAAACAAAAGGATATGACAGCTTAGAAAACTTTGATATTAGTGTGCCTAATAGGATGGACATAAATGAATCAGAAATATATGACATAGAATTGATTCAAAAAATTAAATCTGCATTTAGGGATTGGAAAACTGGTTGGATAGAAGTTCACCAAGAAGAAGGCGATGAATTAGACACTGAAGCATATATTGAATCTCAGACTAAACCTTTTCTTACTGACTTTAAAATATCAATTAGAACAAAAGTAGTCATTTTACTTGACCATTCTAGTAGCATAGAAGAAATTGAATTAAAATACAAACAAGCAACCTTAGCATTATGTGAAGCACTTAGTTATTTAGGAATAGATTTTGCAGTATATGCATTTAGTACTGAAGCAAAAAAGGTAAAGTGTTGGTTAATCAAACCACCAAAAATTCCTTGGTCAGCTTTAAATGCCAGAAGATTGGCTCAGATAAGAGCAAGTGGCGGTACACCATTAGCTGAAATATATACTATTCTTTTACCTTTTATCAAATCATTCAAACCTGAAATAATGATTACACTAACTGATGGAGAACCTTCAAATTATGATGCAGTTAAAGAAATGGTTTTGATCTATAGAAGCTTCTCCATTCATATGGCAGCTCTTGGATTAGGAAAAAATTTAAATGATCTTATAAATATTGGTCACAATTTAAAATATCTTAACTATAATAAAACATTAGCTAGTAGAGTAGAAGACATACCAAAGAAGGTTATTAATCTGCTTAAAGTATAATTGGATTATAAAAAAGATCTAAAAATAGAGTTATAGAATCTTAATGGAAGGATTAGTCTTTTTAAGATTTTCCCAATCTGAAATGAATGTTTTTAACCCTTTATCTGTAAGAGGATGTAAAAACATTTTTCCAAGAATATCTGGAGGTAGGGTTACAACATCTGCTCCCGATTTAGCAGATTCAATAACATGAATAGGATGACGTATACTTGCTACAAGAATTTTAGTATCGTATTGATAGTTTTTAAAAATTTGGTATATATCTCTAATAAGATTCATTCCATCATTACCCACATCATCCAACCTTCCAATAAAAGGACTTACATAAGAGGCTCCGGCCTTAGCAGCTAATAAAGCTTGATTAGCAGAAAATACGAGAGTAACATTTGTTTCTATTCCTTCTTCTTTTAATTTTTTAACTGCTTTTAATCCATCAGGAATCATTGGAACCTTGATTATAACATTTGAACCATACCGTTTAAGAATATAAGCTTCTTTAATTATTTGATTAGTTTCGGTAGATATAACCTCTAAGCTAACTGGTCCTTGTACCATCTTTACTATTTCTTTCATTATTTCTTCCGGATCTCCACTTTCTTTTGATAGAAGAGTAGGATTAGTTGTTATTCCATCTACCATTCCCATTTCAGAATAATGACGAATGGATTTGATATTAGCAGTATCCAGAAATATTTTCATTTTTTAAATCTATCAAGGATAGATAGCACAGCCTGTTCTATTTCTTTTTCGGTTAGTCCATAATATTCAAGCAAAACGTCCAATTCAGAATCCCTTGCCGATTCTCCAAATGTATCTCTAACTCCAAGTCGCTTTATATAACAAGGATAAGATTCTGAACATACCTCAGCAACTGCACCTCCCAAACCGCCTATTATATTATGTTCTTCAACAGTAATAATTGCACCAGTTTCGCGGCCAGCTTTTATCACCAAATCAGCATCTAATGGTTTTATTGAGTAAGAATCGATTATACGACACGATATATTGAATTTTTCTTTTAAAATTTTAGCTGTTTTAAGAGCTTTATAGACCATCAATCCACATCCAATAATAGTCACATCTGAACCATCCTGCAAAATATTTCCTTTACCTATTTTGAATTCACTATCATCATTATCATAAAGGATTTCTGATGACGGCCGAGCAAGTCTTATATAAAATGGACCTGGAATGTCTACAATATTTTTAATTATTTTGAATGCAGAAACCGAATCTGAAGGTGCAAGTACTTTCATGTTAGGAATTGTTCTCATAGTAGCTATATCTTCAATTTGTTGATGTGAAGCACCATCTGGTCCAACTGTTAAACCGGCATGAGATACAACTAATTTTACATCCAGATTAGGATAACATATTGCATTACGAATCTGATCTAAACATCGTCCTGGTAAAAAAGCAGCATATGTACTTGCAAATGCTATTTTGCCAGCAATAGCAAGACCTGCTGCGATAGAAACAAGATTTGCCTCAGCTATTCCTATATTAAAGAATCGTTCAGGAAACTTGTCTCCAAATTTTTTTGTTTTTAATGAATCAGTGGTATCTGCGCCAACACATACAATATGTTTATTAACTGCACCTAATTCAACAAGCGCATTACCATATGCAGATCGCATATCTCCTATTTTTAATTCATTACAATTGATTAATTTCATCTTCTATTCCTAATTCAATAGCAAGAGGTATTAAGATATGCTTACGAGCAATAATCCAGTCTTTTCTTATACCATTTTCATCTGCTTTTTTTAATAAGTTTCTTTCTAAAATTACATTAGTTTTATGTTTTAATTGTATAATTGCGGCATTTATATCTGAATTAGAAAAAACTGCGCTACCTGCTACTATAATTCTTGCACCAGCATCATAGACTCGTTGAACAGTAGAAGCATCTATTCCTCCATCCGCTTCGATATATCCTTTGTATCCCTTCAGTTTCAAAATCGTATTCAAATTGCTAATCTTAGATGTAATCTCAGGAATAAATTTTTGCCCAGAAAAACCAGGATTAACCGACATAACTATTATGACATCAATATCATCTAAATAAGAAAAGGTCCATTTTGGAAGTTCGGTTTCTGGATTAATTGCTATACCCAAACTTATTCCTGCTGACATTACCTTATCTCTAATATAACGAAATTTATCATTATCACAAGTTTCAACATGAATTGTAATAATATCACAGCCAGCATTTATATATTCTTCAATATGATCATATGGTTTTTCAATCATTAAGTGTGCATCAAAAGGTATATTGGTTATTGGTCTTAACTTTTTTATTGTATCCGCTAAAAAAGTAGTATTAGGAACAAATTTTCCATCCATCACATCTAAATGAATAATATCTCCACCACCACCTCTTTCGACTCTTTTAATTTTATCCTCATAATTCTCTTTTTCTCCAGCGATTATTGATGGTGCTATCATATATTCTCCTTTTAACTCTTCGATCAATAATGGAATTTGTTTATTTTGAGGTGCTTTACCATGCCATTGAGGATTATTAGCCATATGTTTAATACCTTGTCCCTTTATGGTATTTGCAATTATAATAGTAGGCTTATCTTTTATTTCACTAGCTTTGCTTAATGCATCCATTATTTGTTCTACTTTATGTCCATTTATTTCTATTACATTCCAGTTAAAAGCAATCCATTTATCACGGACAGGATCAAGTGGCATTACATCTTCAGTAAATCCATCTTGTTGAATTTTGTTTCTATCTAAAACTGCTACAAGGTTATCCAATTTATACTTAGGAGCTGTCATAGCAGCTTCCCATACTTGACCCTCGTTAGTTTCACCATCACCTAATAAAACATAAACATTGTTTTTTTTGTTATCAATAACATTTGCCAAAGCTATTCCAATTGAAACAGAAAGACCTATACCTTCTGAACCTGCTGAATATTCCACTCCTGGTACTGAATGATGCTCTAAAAGCTTTGAGTATCTTACAGGATGACCTTGCAGTCTAGACCCAAATTTTCTTAGACTCTTCATTTCATGTGTTGGAAAGTAGCCAGCTACTGCCAAAGTTGCATAATAACCTGGAGCTGAGTGTCCTTTTGAATTAATAAAATAATCGCGTTCAGTCCAAATTGGATTTGCTGGATTATGACGTAGTCTTCTAAAGTATAAGACCCCCATTATTTCAGCAGCTGAAAAAGAAGCACCAGGATGACCTGATCCTGCTTCTGCAATTCCTTCTATTGCATTGATTCTAATCTCTTGTATTTTTCTTTTTAGATCTAGATAACGCATATGCAATATCATATATCAATATCCTCAGACCACAAATGTGGCATATAGGAACAAAATATGAAGAAAGATAAAAATCTAGCTGGAAGAATGATTTACATTATTCATACAGAAAATATAAATTTATTCAATAATTTAAAATATTATTGTTGAATTTCCTAATGTATGTTAAAGATTATAGCTGATCAAACAAAAGTAAGTGAAAAGAAAACAGAACTTCTAGTGATTGGATGTTTTCTCAATCAAGACTATTCAGAGTTATTGAATAGACTTAATGAAGAAATAAGTATTGCAGGAAAAGAAATTATTTCTAACATACAGAAATTTGGTTTATTTAATGAATTACATACATTTGCAAAAATCCCTGCTAAAAAAATATTATTTATAGGTTTGGGAAACAAAAATGAATTTAATACAGAAAAATCAAGAATAATTTCAGGAAAAATAATTCAATATTCAAGAGAATTCAAAATAAAAGAACTTTCTATTATTCCTTTTAATTCATCTAAAGAAATAAATGAATCATTAATAGAGGGAATTATTCTTTCATCATATTCATTTGAAAAATTTAAAACTAGTAAGGAGAATAATACTATTTCCAAAGTTTCAATATTAATAGAGTCAAATTCAAAAGAATTTCAAAAAATAATCGATGAAATATCAGTAATATGCCAAACTGTAAATGATGCAAGAGAAATTAGTAATTTTCCTCCAAATAAATGTTCTCCAGAATATCTTGCAAAAATAGCATTAAACATAAAAAATCAAAAAACTAAATCAAAGATTATCAATATTGAAACAATGAAAGATATTGGATTAAATGGACTAGTTTCTGTAGGAAGTGGTAGTATTAATAGTCCTAAACTAATAGTAATTGAATACAAAGGAACAAAAAATGAAAACAAACCAATTTTACTTGTAGGAAAAGCAGTAACATTTGATTCTGGTGGTATATCTCTTAAACCAAGTGAAAAAATGGAGGAAATGAAGTTTGATAAATGTGGTGGCGTTAATGTTATTGCAATAATGAAATCATTATCCTTATTAAAAATTAAAAATAATGTAATTGGAATAATTCCTGCTGTTGAAAATATGCCTTCAAATTCATCTTACAGACCAAGTGAC
Organism: Nitrososphaerales archaeon TH1177; assembly: GCA_014523515.1. Taxonomy (GTDB): domain Archaea; phylum Thermoproteota; class Nitrososphaeria; order Nitrososphaerales; family Nitrososphaeraceae; genus TH1177. The sequence goes on from JAATVJ010000038.1 coordinate 20,363, forward strand.
ATTATTAGTATGTACAATGGAAAAAGTGTAGAGGTACTGAATACAGATGCAGAAGGTCGACTAATAATTGCCGACGCACTAGCCTTCGGCATTAAGCAATATAATCCCAAACTAATAATCGACATGGCTACATTGACTGGCGCATGTATTATTGCATTAGGTACGAATGTAGCAGGAATAATAGGCAATAATGAAAAATTAATTAGAAAAATGATTGACACATCTAAAATTACTGATGAAAAAATGTGGGAATTACCTTTGTTTGAAGAATATCATGATCAAATAAAAAGTAAAAATGCAGATATTAAAAACATTGGAGGACGAGCAGCCGGGGCCATTACTGCTGCGGCTTTTTTGTCAAACTTTGTAGAAAATACACCGTGGGTACATTTAGACATTGCAGGAACAGCATGGAATCAGG
>JAATVJ010000351.1 GCA_014523515.1 Nitrososphaerales archaeon TH1177
AAAAAGATGCAGATGTAAAAGAAAGAATGCTACTTGTAAGACGCATAGTAGAAGACAAAAAGCACATAGAAGATGTAGCAAAAGAATTGTATAGATGCAGAGCTTGGGCATACAAGTGGTACAAGAGATATAATGAAAATGGATTAGTTGGATTAAAAGACAAGGCAAGAAGCGGTAGACCTCCAGAGGTACCCAAAGATGTAATGATCAAAATAAGACAGGAATTAGCAGAAAGCAATACTGGATGGGATTTTAGACAGGTAATGGATCTTATTTACAAGAAAACTGGAGTAAGATATCATGAAGTACATATCTATCGTCTATTACACAAGTGGGGGTTTAGTCCAAAAGTACCACAAAAAAGATTTGTAAATACTGCTTCCAAGAAGGACAAAAGGAAATTCAAAAAAGAGTAAAACACATTCTAGCTAATTTAAAATCAGATTGGACTATACTTGTACAAGATGAATCCATATTTATATATGATTATCTAATAAGAAGAAAGAAATGGATTTCTGTAGGGAAAAGACCAGTAGTAACAGTTACAGGGTCACGTAAGAAAACAATTGTTTTCGGTTGTCTATCTAAAGATGGTAAACAGTTATTCAAACAATATGATAAATTTAACAGCATTACATTTGTTGATTATCTAAAACAGATACAAAAGAAAAGATTTGGTAAGTATATAGTATTTGTTGATAGAGCAAGACCTCATTGTTCTAAAATCACCAGAAAGTTTCTTGCTGCAAATAAAGATACTTTCAGATTAGAATATCTTCCAGTTGGTTCTCCTGAATTCAATGCAATAGAAGAATGCTGGAGACAAGGCAAGTACTGTATTCTGTCTAATTACTACTCCAATTTCAAGAATCTCAAATATACAATAACAAGGTATTACAGAACCAAAAGATTCCAACTAGACATAACAAAATATCTCTTAAGGTCTACGAACTAATGTTATTGAGTATAGATTGAACAATAAAAGATAGGATTTGATAAAGAAGAAATATCTAACTGCTATAATCAAATATAGACTAAATAAAGATTGTTTATATGTATATAAAATGAAAATTTGAATAATAATTATATCATAATATGACTCTTCAGCAAGTTATTTTACTATTTTTGCTTTTATAATATAAAATATTTTTTTTGATAAAATATCTATTTGATTTTGAAATCCTACTAACAAGAAAGTTATTGAGCTTCCTAAAAAAATACCTCCTAGTGAATCGAGAGGATAATGTAATCCTAGATAAACTCTGGAATATATTACTAATGCTGCTTCTATGATCAACGATAAAGAGATTATTGTTCTTCTTAGGGTACCACGATACAAAGATATTACTCCAGTTGCACCAGCAGAAACTATTAATGCGTGTCCCGATGGAAATGATTTTTCTGATTCTTTTTCTAATAGATATGCATAATTAGTTAATTCTGGTCTGTCTCTATCTATTATATTTTTAATTTCTCCACCTATCAATACCAAAATTAAGATAGATAATCCTGTTATAATTGCAGTTTTTTTTCCTATCCATCCTCCTGATACAAACAATGCTAACAAGATAGGTCCCCAGAAATACTCTCTTCCGTAAAGAGTTACATAAACCATAAATTGACTAAAATAATCATTTAAAGAATTTGTCGAAAAAAAAGAATTAACAGATTTATCTAATATGATTAAAGGATGATCTTCATTAAAACTTGTTTGGGCTATAAATATAGATAATAGTATAAAAGAAATGAAAAGGATAAAAGAAGTAATTAAGTAACGATTAATCATAATAATAGTACAATTCTAAAGGGTTTAATATCTTATTGTATTAATTTATCATCTATATATTATTGATAATAAAATTTTATTACTTTCTCCTTCATATTATAATTTCTTATTTTATAGACAATATGCAAATAATTTGATAGAGCAATGGTCTTAATAAATTAAATTTCAACTTATATTTTATTATTTTACAATTTTAAATTCATCCATAATCTCTTTTTTCTTTCCATTTTCAATAAAAGTACCTGTTAGTGTACGTCTATCATTTTCTAATGCAATATCTAGTATTCCAAATGTACTATCAATTCCTTCAGCTGAAAAATCTTTCAAGGAAGATAATACCATCGCCGAAGCTCCACCAGTTCCTACAGTTACAAAAACAGTTCCCTTTGGATTTTCATAGATATTAGGATTGTAATCTTGTACTATGGGTTCATCTTCGTCTTCATTGTTAAAAGTAATTGGATAAGTTCTCTCATAGACATGAAGATGGCCCTGTAAAGCAAGATCTACTTTGTATTTGTCAAAGAGAGGATGATAAATCTCTCTAAAATCATCTTCCGCTGGAAGGCCACTTCCAGATCCGTATATAAAGTGATGATAGAATACAATAATCCAGTCAATAAATGGATCTTTAGAATATTTTTCAAGATCTCTGATAGCAAATTCATACTGTTCAGAATCATCATCAAAATCGCTTTGTGTAGATAATGCTAAAAAGTGCATATTTTTATAATTAAAAGAATAGTATTGTTCTTTGAAGCCAAAAAAATCCTTATAGTCTTTTATTAAACCTTCTTCATGATTTCCCATGACTATTTTGGTTTTATCTGCTATTGGTTCTATCAATTCTAACCAACAGTCAGCATCTCCGTTATATGACAAGTCACCAAGAGCTAAAACTAGTTCTGGATCTTGATCAACAATATTATCAACTGTATCTTCTGTCTCACCAGTGCAGTCCCAATCTCCTACAGCTGCAAAATTAAAAATTGAGCTGCGCTTCTTGTCATCCGACTCATCATCATTATCATCATCTTCATCTTCATCGTCTTCAACTGCATAAGAATTTTTTAAAAAGTTAAAATTGAAAAAGTCGTTTTTGTTATAAATATTGTTATTAATATAACTTTTTTCAAAATAATTACCATTATTTAACAATAGTAGAGAAGAAAAAAGAAGAACAACAAGTAAACTACCTACACCATAATAATAACTAGAACGCAATTGTATTTTTTTTAGTAGTAGTCTTTATTTTAATATTGTGATATTATTTATTAGTAAAATTAATTGAAAGAATAAGATATAAAAATCAATTTATTTTATTAATATATAATATTCACTTCATTATTTAGGAAAAAATACTATAATGATAATAATTAGTCATATATTGAATTTCAATAATAAAAAATTTTAATAATAAAAGTCAAATCATAATTTACTCTAAAAAATTAATATTTGTATCAGTATTCTTATAATATATTTATTTAAAACTCAAAAGAATATTAAAAAAAGCGTTTTGTCTACATTTTCTTGAAATTTATATCAGTTCAAAAGTGATCTAGATGTATAAAAATTTGATTTACAGTAACTAAATGAAATATAATTATATATTTTGTAGTGTTATAAGATGTATGGCAAGACTTGTAAAAAAAGAAGATAGAGGACCTATGGAGGTAAAAGTAGGAAATGAAAGTAAATGGATTTGTATGTGTGGATTAAGTAATAATCAACCTTTTTGTGATGGCTCGCACAAAAAGACTGCCGATGAACAACAGGGAAAGATTTATAGATATAATCCTGATGGAACAAGAACAGAAATTCAATAAAACAAATATTTCTAAAACATTGTGCCTTTAATATCATATAAATATGCTTATTAAATGAATATATCTAAATTAATTTCTTTTATTATCTATTAATTATAGTCAACCTCTATCAGAATGACTGATTATCTTATTTGTGACGGATACTTTTTATAGTAATAATATGTAACAAATATATTTAATTGTCTACTGGCCAAGCATTATTAGTTATGAATTCAACTAAATTGCCTGTAGGATCACGGAAATATAGTGATCTACTATTCCTGAGTTCTATTTCTTTTTCAATACGAATTTTATTATCTAGTAAAATGTATTTCCATTTTTCATAATCTTCTTTCTGAATTTCTAGAGCAAAGTGAATAATTGATGGAGGAGTCATAGCTCCATGTATGGGAAATAATTTATTAGTATTATTCAATGTATTTGTAGGATTAAAAATCAAAAGCATACTTTTTCCTGCTTTTAGGAATACACTTCTTCCTTTTTCTTCCGATACAAATTCCAAACCCAAATAATTAATATAGAAATTCTTCATCTCTTCTAAGTTAGATGCATAAATACAAGTCTCAATAATTTTTGAGAATTTCATTTGTTTTTATAAATTTTTAATAAAATAAATAAAGGTATCGAATTTAAATACATAGTAATGAGACAGACAGATAATAAATTAGTCCGTCCATATTGAGTCTTTCCAAAAGAAAAATAAAATAAAATAAAATAATAATAATAATAATAATAATAATAGATTTATCTTTCATCTTATTTTTAATTTTTAAATAAATTCTAAGTAAATCAATAAATAATTTTAGTTAGCAATATACACATATTGTTCAATTCAATGGTAATTTAAACGTCAGCATTAAACTTTCATCTTTTTAAAAATTTCAAGGAAATTATCATATTATCATATAATCTAGAATCAAAATACACATATTCCTCAATTATTGCATATGAATGTAATATTACTAAATAAAATTAACTATCATATAACTTTAAGTTCACAATATTTACATTCATTTTATTATTTATGCTTGTCATTATATTTATATTATATATTTCATTCATAATATGAAATTAGAAAATTTTTTGTTTATTTTCCACAATGATCTTGATTATATGATCTACATAACGATAAAAATATTAAAAAATATATTTCTCTAAATAATAGATAAAAAACAACTCTAATTGATAAAAATTCCTACTAAAATAAAATAACAATAAAAATAATTACTCTATTTCAGATATTAATGAATCCCTAAATCTTTGACGATATGTCTGGAGACTATAAATTATTAGATATAAAAACTGGAAATAGATGATTAACTGATGTCCTTTTTAAAGAAAATAGTACAATTGAAATTGCTATATATGATAAAATGTAAACTCTTTTATGTCAACATCAATTGATTGGTCTGAACTAATTAAAGATAAAAAGGGAGTTGTAACCAAAGATAACCAAGCATGTGGAAATTTAATTGGGGAAGATAAAGAAAATATAATAATTGAAGAAGGTGCAATAAATCCACACATTTATAGAGTACCAAAATCAACAGTAGGGGGCTATAATGGTGCTGAATTAACTTTAAACATTCAATATAATGAATTAGAAACCTATGAAGAGAAAGAGGAAGATAAAGATGAAGAAGGATCAATTACAGAATCTATCAAGAATAAAGTAACATCGTTAAAAGAAAAGACTATCGATAAGGTAACAGATACAAATGACCGAGACTAATATAAAAGTGAAAAATCTAGCGATGTCGGCCATGCTGATAATGTAAAATATTAAGCAGCAGGGGAAATAATAGGACAAGATGAAAGTAGAGCGAGGTCCTCTTATGCACAAACCTCAGCAAATACAGATACCACTCATAAATTGGAAACAGAAAAAGAGAATAAAATAAACATAGATACTAGTAAAATGTAGATGAAACTTCTGCAAAGGTTGATACCACCTTCACTTGTGAAACATGTGATACAAAATTTTCTAGTCGCTAAGAACTAAAGGAACATTCTGTCTCTGAGCATTAATTATATATTTTTTTGATCATCTATTTTTAATTATAGATAATCTCTTTTAATTATTGTCAAAGGAATTAGATTATACAAGTATCTCTAACCAGTTTATCATTTATGGCTTTGTAGAATCTATCTAACAATAACCAAATTCATCATCCTATGATAAAGATTGTATTCAATACCTGAAAGTCAATTCTACTCTCTCTTTTTGCATTCTGATTAATCTGGATGTTATATATGTTCTCCAAACAACCTATTATAATTGATATAATGGCTTTATCCTTATTTCTTTCGTTGTAATCAATAATTAATGGTAGAATATTGCTAACTATGATGGTTTCTACAAATATCTTATTTTTTATTCGTCAGATATCTTTTGGTTTACTCCAATACAATATATTTGAAATATCACACTTTTTACATTTAATTGTAGATTTGACATAATCTTTCCAGTTCAAAACTTTTCTATCAACAAGTATATGCACT
>JAATVJ010000352.1 GCA_014523515.1 Nitrososphaerales archaeon TH1177
GAATTAAAATCTGATAGAGTATTTGTATATTTATTTTATAAATATATATATGAAATTGTAAAAATTGGGTCAAAGGTCTTAAAGGATTTCAGATTATATGACAATATACTACTGATAAATTATCCAATGTTATGATAATTTAAGAGGAAAATGATGTCTTAAAATTAAATAGAGTATAATTGCTTCTCTCTGGCAATTGTTCGAATAAAGGTTTAATTCTTTCTGTAATTATATTAAACCATTTGTTATTAAGCTTATGATATGCATCCATATCTTCTTTTGTTTCCCAAAAAGTTAGTGCTATAGTTTCTTGTGAATTATCCACATTATTCATTATTATAAATCCATTGAATCCCTTAATTTGATTTTCATATTCATTGAAAAAGTCTGCAAGTATTTTTATTCCTTCTTCTCTTTTATCTGGCTTAAATCTAGCCTTGTTGTGTTTGATATATTTGAATCCATATGTCATTTTATTATAGTTTCATATCAGTCTTTATAATAAATACTAAACTTTCTGGTATTGTAGTTACAGCAAAATTTCCTACTTCATTTGGCCAATAATATTTCTTAATTCTTTTTTTATTAAAGAAATAGAGGCAAAAAATACTTTACAACACCCATGGGCCATTTTTATCAGGATTCATAAATGTGTTGTTTTTCATATCAACAATAAGAAATGAGTTACCACAATATTATTATTTAAATAATTTTCATTGATATCGATTCCACAAAATCCGAAAAATCAGAAGTTGCTGTTTTAATTCTATTTCTAGTTTTTATGACTGTTATAACAAAAATTATTCTCTTATTATAAAAAAAATAATTGATTTTTAATAAAAAGATTCATTATTTTTAATTAAATGCAAGTCTAGAAACAAATATTGCCTTATAATAATTATATTTTTTATTTTATACAGATTTAGAATTACATTTAAAAATAAAAATCCATAGAATGATGTATTAATAAAATTAAATACGATAATGATAATTATTCATAGTATAATTTTGAGCTGACTTTATCATTTCTTATATTTTTTATTTGCAAATAATATGTGGAATGTTTTACTATAATTATCTTACCTTTTCCTGTGATATTATACTAAAATAAGTAAATCTCTTATCTAACAATATGAAAAATAGAAGTAGAACAGAAATAGTAAGTAATATACTGGACGCTGCAAATGGTGGAGCAACCAAGACAAAAATCATGTATATAGCTTTTCTAAGTTATAACCAATTAAGAGAATATCTTTCTGTTTTGATAGAAAACAATCTAATAGAATATCTTGAAGGAACTCAAACCTATAAAACTACAGAAAAAGGATTAAACTTTCTTAAAATATATAATGAAATTGGAGAATTATTACAAACTACAATCAAAAATGACGAATTATTCTGATATTTTTCGATATATAATATAATTTTTATAGTACCCTGCATTAATATCTAATTTAAATATGATGAAATTTAAAAATTATTCTCTTTATTACTATAACAGTAGACTTTATTTTAGCACTGCTATCGGTATTACTTTAATAATGCTATATAATTATCTAATAAATATTCAATTATTATATTTATTATAAAACTCTATTGATATCCGTTATAGTAACTTTTTTGATTAAATATCATATCATAAATCTTTTTTGCAATTTCTTCAGGTTTCATTAAATTCATAATAGATTTGTCAAATCTTTGGTTAACAATATCTTCTATCATATTTGTATCTATCCCACTAGAACATATTGCCATAACTCTAATATTAAAATCATTAACTTCTTTAGCTACACTTTCAGTCAATCCTATTATACCAAATTTGTTTGCACACTATGAAGATAAGTTTGCGAAACCATATTTTCCTGTTCCTGAGCTAACATTGACAATAACACTACCAAATTTATTTTCAATCATATTAGGAAGAACTTCTTTAGTAAATAGAAAAGCACCTTTTAAATTAGTATCAATTGTTTTGTTCCATTCTTCTTTAATGGTATCCATTATTCTTTTAAAATAAACTATACCTGCATTATTAACAAGAATATCAATCCTTCCAAATCTTTTTATCAATTTAATTACAAGAGATTTTGTATCAGGATATTTGCTAACATCACACTTTAATCCTAAAATATTGTCTTTTTTTGGAAGGAAATTTGTTAAGAATTTCTTGTATAGTATTATCCACACTATCTTGATTTGTAGAAGATATAATAACGTTCATTCCATTTTTTAATAAAAGTAATGCAGTTTCTTTACCTATGCCTCTTGTACTGCCAGTAACAATAGCTGTATATTGGGTTTGTTGATTTGTTAAATTCATAATTACTTTCAGTCTTGTATTAATTTTAATCAATCATTTTTAGAATTAAGTATTTTAAAAAAAAGAACATTTTAACACTTTATAGATGTTAATATGTAAAAGCTAAATATAAAATGGTAGTAGAACCCTACTACATGAATGAGTCTTAAAATATGTTTTTAAAAGTATTTTTATGTAACTCTAAAATATTAATACTAGGGAAAAAATAAATTTTTACCAACATAATATTCAAATTCATGATACTCATGAATGTCATGATGTAAGGAGTAGTGATATTGAAGTTTTATCAAAAAAATAAAAATATGGAAAAAAGAAAAGATTAATACAAAGTTTCAAACCTATTTAGTCAAATTCAAACTTGAAGTTGCAAATAATAAAATACTTTATCAACAACATAAAGTATAAAAAAATAGAATAAATGAAACTTTTTATCTAATGTTAATTGTAAAACTTAATTATATAATGACGATGAATTCTCATTACTAAGGAGTTTTTAGATAAATGAAAAGAGCAAAAGTAGTTCATGATAATCTCAATGCTGGCGGTGGTAGTGAACGTTTAGCTTTTGCAACGATAGAATTACTAAATGAGATGAATTTTGTTGTTGATTTGGCAACACTGCAAAAACCAAATTTAAAGGAAGCAGAAAGAGATTTTGGAAATAGCACATCAAATCTATGGAATTTTAATCAAATAGAAATATTGGATATTTATTCTCTTCTTAATATAGAAGAGATTAGAAAAAATAGAAAAGAGAAAAATAAGAATGCTAATGAAGAAAATAATGAAATAAATAATAAAACAAATAAAAGTAGATTTAATGATAAAGATTATGACTTAATTATCAACACACATGGAGATCTATTTCCTTATTATAAAGTAAACAAAGAACATAATAACAAAAATTATTCTCTACAAGAGAATGAAAAGAAGGAGAACAAAATTAATATGAAATCTAGATCTCCTACTATTAAAATAACTTATTGTCATTATCCTCTCGTCCCTCAATTAATAAAGAAGAAAGATTATACTTTTTTAAAAATATTCTTTGATTCAGTCAATGGATTTTCTCAAAAAATAAAAGATATGATTGCTAATAAACTACTAGAAAAATATAATCAAATGATGAATAATACATTAATTCTTACTAATTCAAAATTTAGTAAACAGGCAATAGAAAAAATTTATGGAAATGATAAGGTAGAGGTAGCAACCATTATTTATCCTCCAGTAGACATAGATAAATTTAAGATATTCTGCTATGATAGCAAGAAAAATATCAATAATTCACCAAAGAAAGATCACAATTCTATTTTAGTTATTTCAAGAATAAGTCCTGATAAGAAAATTGAAAATGCAATAGAGATTGGAAGGAATCTGAAGGAAAAAGAAAATGTTGATCACTATTATATGACCATTGTAGGAAATATTTTCTCATATGATAAGGATTATCTTGAAAAGCTTAACAATTTAATAGCTAAATATGATCTAAAAGATAGTATAAAAATTAAGCCTGATGTTGCTTTTGAGGAACTTCAAGAAATTGTACAAAGATCAAGTATATATTCATCCAACTCCAGATGAACCGTTTGGGATATCCATAGTTGAGGCAATGAGTGCTGGACTTGTTCCTATAATACCTAATAGAGGAGGAGACGCAGAATTTGTCCCTTCAAATTATCAATACCAATCAATAGAAGGTGCAACAGAA
>JAATVJ010000039.1 GCA_014523515.1 Nitrososphaerales archaeon TH1177
ATCTAAATCCTTTACTGATAAAATAGTAAATAAAATACCACATATTGACAGCGTAAAGGAAATTGAAAATGCATTAGATAAATACTCTAATGTAAAGTTTATAACACTAGGTTTATTTGCTTTAATTGGCTTTATAGTAATTATCTATGCTATACTAGTGGCAGTTGTGACAGATACAGTAATTCAATCTGCAAATGTATTTTTTGTAGTTACTATAATAAGTATTTCTACGCTAGTTGGGACACTTGTATATCAAATTCGTCCTCCAAAATAGTTATTTATTGAGGGCATACTATCAAGATACCATTTATTTGATCTTTATTTATGATAAAGTATTTTTTAATATATTTTATAACTACAAAATTAAATAAAAGTATAAATTATTATCATTATTTGTATTGAACCTTCAAATGTTATTAGAGAAAAATAGGTTTAATTTTTGGATTAATCTTATTTTTATGATAGATGTCACTATATTTATATTAATTATTATTATTATTATTTTTGTTTCTGTTATTCTTTAATCTTCCAAAAATGGAAAATATTCTAACGAATGTAATTTATCAAGTGATAAATAATATGTACGGTAATTAGTATATTAGATGTTTGTTCCTTTAAAGAATTATATTTATCTCAAGGCTATTAAAGATGATATAATTTTAGATTAAAATGACTATATTAGAGAATCAATATAAAAAGACAAGAAATAAAGAAAGTGTAATTGTATAAGTTGTTATACTATAAAGTTTGCATGTATGTTATATTTTACTTTTTGTTGTTTTTTATAATTCTAGACTATTAAATTTTTATCAAAAATATCACATTTCAATGTATTTAGAATTAGTTCCTTATAATAAGACCTGAATTATATGTTCCTCTATATAATTATAATAGTATTATATATAATAATCTTTTCAAATAATCTAATTACTTAAAGCTTTTCTAACTTCTGGCAATGCCAATGTAAACCCAACATGAATACAATCAAATTTATCATCTGATATACATTTCAAGTTTTTATTTTTAATTTGTACTTCAATTAATCTATTATTTTTTCTTAGATCCTTTAAAATGATTGTATCATCGTTTAAACTAATTAAAGAGATTAGTGGTGCTTCCTTTAATATTTGTCTTCTCTCAAGTTCAATCAAAGCAGATTCAGATACAAAAGAGGCAAATGATAGAGATGGATTTTTGTTTTTTTCCAGAGTATAAATCTCTTCTAATTTTTTTAATACCTTTCCACTAAAGGTTATTGTTCTTTGACCTGGTTGGGGCATTTAATATTATCATGTGAAATTCCTTAATAAATTTAACGTTTATATACTTTTGTTAACCGTTAATAACTATGGAGAATTGGAATATACAAAAAAGAGTCAACTGGAATAATGATGTGATGCCAATAATAAAAGAGAGATTAACATTGTTTAACAGATATGGAATACTTCCAACACTCAAAACTATGTTTTATTCTCTAGTTAATTTAAATATTATTCCAAATTCGTATAATTATTATATATATCTTAGTAAATATGCCAATAAGGCAAGAATTAGAGGAGATTTGCCTATTGGTTGCTTCCCTGAACAGGATTTACCGAGAATAACAAATTCCTATAGTGAATTTGTTAATGCAAAGGAATACATTCAAAAAATAGTCAATTACCTTGAAGAAACCTCAGCAAATCCTTCAACACAGGATCATAATTTCAATAATAAAAGTAGTAATCACACATTCAAGGATATAGAAATTTGGGTAGAAAAGAATACACTTAGTTTTACACTTCATAATTTGTTGAAAAATTTAAGTATCAAAATAATTTCCAATAAACGAACTAATAATCTGGAATTTATAACGAACAATATTAAACGTTTAAAATGTTCTGTGAAAGAAAATAAAAAGATTTACATATTGTATTTTGGTAATTTTGATCTATTTAACAACAACATTGATAAAATTATCAATAATGCTCTAATAGATTTCAATTTAAATATTGATTTTAAAAAAATTGCAATCACAGAAAATCAAATGAGAAAATTTCATTTACCAGAAAATCCCAATCCTGAAATCATAAGAAAATTAGACAGCAATTTACGAAAAGATTATTTTATTAGAAAATACGGACGGCTGTTTCAGATAGAATTGGAATCTCTTCCAGCTTCTGCACCAGAAAAATTTAAGAATATTGTTCTAGAATCAGTAAATAATATTTTGAATAAATATAGAGATTGTGAAAATATAAAAAATATTCATTTAATAGCTTAATATTTAGATTAATTTCTGTTAGTTAAATTCAAATATACTTAATCGAAAATGAATATCATTTTAAAAAAGGTATTATTATTAGATTCTCATTGGTATACACATATCGACCACTCCAAAGTATATATTTCATACATATCCACTATTATAAGATCAATAAATTATAAATTATAAGACAAAGTTAAGCTAGATAGTAAGATAATGATAATGATAATAGATAAACGATATATTATTATTTTGCACTTTTTATTTTGTATTTGGCTTTAATTTATATTTAATAGCCACTGATTAAATATCATCGAGTAATACTAATCTATTTAATGTCAGAAGGTCCTGAAGTAAAGATTGTAGCAGATAAAATATCATCTTCAATGTTGGGAAAAAAAATCGAAGATATCATATTTAAAAATTTGAATATCGATATCAAAAATAAAATTATAGGATCTACATTAAAAGAAATAAAGACTTTTGGTAAGAATATTGTAATCAAATTTTCTTCAGGAATTTATCTTCGTAATCATATGATGATGTGGGGAAAATGGCGGCTTTATGACAGGCACAAGTACGATAAAGGATTAGCAATTCCACCTAATAGAGCCAAATGGAAAAGAAATCCATTATTACTAAAAAATGTTAAAGATGTAAGAGAGGACTCCCGTGTAAGATTAACAATTATTACTAAGGAAACGGTATTGATTGAATTTAATGGTCCAATTTTGCAATTTTCAATAGATAATCCTTTAGAAAAGGAACCAATAAAATCTCTTGGTCCAGATTGTTTAAGCGAAATTTTCAATATAGATGAAGCTAAAATGAGATTACATACAAAACAACAACTACTCATTTCGGAGGCTTTATTAGATCAAAAGATAATCTCTGGTATAGGTAATAAATATAAATCTGAAATTTTATTTATCTGTAAAATTTCGCCTTTTAAACAAATATCACAACTTGAGCCAACAGAAGAAAATATTCTTTTGGAAGGAATACCAAAATTACTTAGATATGGATATAAGAACTCTGGTAGAACTAGACATTTGTTAGAAAATGAGAAAAGTTCTTGGAATACTAGGCATTGGGTTTTCCGTAGAACAGGAAAAGAGTGTTGGATATGCAAATCAGTGATTAAATCAGAAAAAACATTAACTAATCGTGCAACATTTTGGTGTCCAAATTGTCAACAATAACATTTAATGATAAATGAAAATTTTTCGTATCGATAACAAGTATAATTATATAAAACATTCTTTTTTATGAATATTTAACCTATGCAATTAATTAGGGGGGTTTATAAATAACGTCTAATATTTGTATTTTTATTAAGAAAGAGTGAAAACTGTTACAAAAATTTTTGTAATGGAAGCCCAATGTTTCTTATGTAAGATTTTTTGTTCTAGTTATTTTATTTGAAATTTTTTTTTGATTTCAAGAGTAATAACTTTACTAAGATAATTGTTAATGAAGATTATATCATTAATAACAATAATAAAATTAACCTACAATATTTTAAATTGTCTTAGTTATAGAAAATGAATAGAAATTGAGTAATGAGAGCCTTAGAATATATCTGTTTATAATCATTGTGCTGGTGTTACCTCTGCAATATATGATAACGCAAATTGCCTTCAGCCAAATAGATAATTCATCTTCTACTTCCAATATTACTAAGACAATCCAGCCTCCGTCTATTGTTAAACCTAAAATAGATCTCGATATAGAAGGAACTATTATCGATGATAAAATTAAGGGAGGTGACGGAGATGATGAGTTAACTGGAAAAGAAGGTGATGATCAACTAACTGGTGGAAAAGGAGATGATGAACTTGATGGAGATGAAGGTAATGATATATTAAAAGGACAACAAGGAAATGACATAATTGAAGGCGACGAAGGTAATGATAATTTGATTGGAGAAAGAGATGTGGACGTAATAACTGGACATGAAGGTGATGATAAAGTAGATGGTGGAAAAGGAGATGATCATCTTGATGGAAGCGAAGGAAACGATGAGATCAATGGAGGAGAGGGATCGGATATCATGATAGGCGGTGTGGGATCGGATACTTTTATTTGTGATGAATTTGATAAAATCATGGATTTTAGTTCTGTCGAGGGTGATAAAAAGATCGGATCATGTTTAATTATAGATTACAACAAATCTAACACAACACAACTTGCAAGAAATGCAACAACACAATAAGTAATACATCTTGCGTATAATAGATAAGTAAATTCAATTATAATACTTCTATAATTCCAATTATCATATCATTTTATAGTAAATCGTAGAATAGTTAATTGTAAAAATAAGTATTTGTAACTGTACCTAAACTAATTTCTTGACTAACTATCATACTCATTACTAAAAATTTTATCAAAATTTTAGCAATACTTTTACATTTTTCAATTCTTCTGTTTCTTTGATATTCAGAAAGGCTGACTTAGAATAAGATTTTTTTATGATAAAAATTTACAAGGTATTGTTTTCTGCATTTGTTGTTGAAACTTGTTAAATTGGTTGAAGTTGTTTTTTCTTTCTTCCGGATCTATGGCCTAAGTATATAATGACAAATCCTCCAAGTATTATCGTCAATCCAATGGAACCTATAAATATTAAGGACATTGTCATTGTAGATGCAATCCAAAGAAAACCAAATAAAACAATTATTACTCCAAAGAAATATCCTGTGATTTTACTTACCCATCCCATGTATAAATGTCTAATATTTGGATTTTAAGGTTTTAGTTCAATTTAGAAACTTAATTTTAAGAGTATATTCTTTCTATTGATTTTTCTCTATAATTTTGTATTTTCTGTGATTATTATAATTTGATGGAAATTGATATTTTCTTTCAGAAGAAATGACTGAACTTATTATATTATCAATACCAATAAATAGCTGGTAATAATAATTGGTGTATTTATTAGATTCAGAACTTGATTTAAATTGCGATTTTTAAATAATTATAAACTTTAGGATATTATAGCTTTATTACCATGAGTTTATAAGATAATATAATGGCTATCTCTACCAAAGATAATAATACTTTAAAGAAAAAAGAGTCTTCATTAGGAAATATGCTTAAAGGTACAGGTTTGTTTATAGGTATCTTTATTGTAATTTATATAGTTATAATATTTGGGACGTGAGTATTCAGAAAATAAAATATCTCCCTTTTTTTTATGATCATATATTTGTTAAATTATAATTACTATTTAGATTATTTATTTATGTAAAAACATGATTAGGTATTACAACATGTCCTATAATCGTAATACTAAAACCAATTCGAATTTACAATGTTATAGGCAATTATAGATCCTGTTAAACCATAGCCTTTTATTATTAATATAAACTACTCCAGTAGCAGCAGATTATCTGGTTATTACTATTAAAAAGATCTTATATTCTTCATCGTTAAGTTAAATAATCGTTAAATTTATCTACACTTGTATTAGTAGTGAAAAACAGTATCTCCGATTGTCTTTTTCCAATCTGCTCTAATTCCTGGTTTCCCTTTCA
Organism: Nitrososphaerales archaeon TH1177; assembly: GCA_014523515.1. Lineage (GTDB taxonomy): Archaea > Thermoproteota > Nitrososphaeria > Nitrososphaerales > Nitrososphaeraceae > TH1177. The sequence goes on from JAATVJ010000039.1 coordinate 5,785, forward strand.
TTTTCTCAATATAATTAAAAGCAGATAGACCTGCTGCCGCTCCATCACCACAAGCTGCCACAATTTGCTTATATAAAATATTTGTTGCATCGCCTGCTGCAAAGATCGCTGGATGTGCTGTTTTTCCACCTTCAGTTACTTCTATTTCGCCCTTTGAATTAACTTTAACAAGATGTTTTACGAAATCCAAGTTGATTTTTGATCCCATCTCAATGAATAAACCATCGACGTTAAGTGTCTTTTCTAAACCTTGGTTATCTTTAATAACAATTTTTTGAAGAGTATTGTTACCATGAATCTCTTTAATCATAGTATTAGGAATCAATTCAACATTCTCTTTTTTTTCTATAGAAGATATTATTTCTTTGTCACCTCCTAAAGCACCTCCTCTGTAAATTAAATAAACCTTTGACGCCATCCTTGAGAGGAGAATTCCAGATTCAAGAAGATATCCACCCACCCCTACAGTAGCTGTCACTCTGTCTTGATAAAATGGTGCATCACATTTAGTACAGTAATGAACTCCTTTATTTGCAAATACATTTTCGTTTGCAATTCCTAAATTATTCGGTACTTTACCTGGTGCCAGAACTAAAGATTTACAGGTATATTCTGATCTATTAGTTTTAATTGTTAACCCATTTTCAGATTCATCTATCCGTTCTACTGTATCATAAATCATCTCCCCCTTAAACGTAAGGTATTGGTTTTCTAAAGTTCTAGCAAGTAAGGGGCCACTAGACATAATAGTTCCAGGATAATTTTCAAGACGTGGAATTAGATTTAGTTGACCGCCAAGATCTTTTGATATAACTAAGCATGAGACCCTTTGGCGAGCAATGTAAATACCTGCTGACAATCCTGCAGGTCCTGCACCTACTACAATAATTTCATAGTCTTTGGTCAATTATCCCACCGAAATTAAAGATGTAAGGTTAGTGACACCCTCCATTTTGTAAAGATGATCATCTATAGAATTTTTTATTTGTTGTATATCAGATGATTCTAGAACTACTAAAATATCATAAATTCCATATACAGCTTTTACCTCCTTAACACAGGATATTTTTTTTGCAGTTTCAATAATGCTTTGTTGTTGTTTATAATCAATATTTAATAAAATATATGCTTCATTCATTAAATGTTTATACCTCTATCTTGATATAACATTAATTTTATAAAATTTTCGTATTTTATATAAAGCAAT
>JAATVJ010000353.1 GCA_014523515.1 Nitrososphaerales archaeon TH1177
AATGCAAATAAACATTACAGTTTCTGAGGAGACTTATGATGAAATTTCTTTCTATTTAAAATCTCTCCCATTAGATATGGTTTTATTTGGTTTAAGATTCGCATACAATAGATACTCTGCTGAAAGTGGAGGATACTTATTTCCAGGTAGAAAAAGCCTGATCAAAAAAGAGACGGATATGTTGAGTAAGGAACAAGCACAATGGAGATTAGATAACTGGAAAAAAATGATTAAAAACTATCGAGAAAAAGGATATAGCTATCCTACTATTTCAAGAATAAAAAAGAAAATAGAAGAAAAAATTGCTTCAAGTTAAGATTCTATTTATCGAGGCTTTTTAATATATCGAGGCTTCTGTTCTTTCTGGATCTATTTCTGAAGAGGAAGGTAAATCAGGAAATTTATCTTTCATATTTTGTTCTACAACCATGCTCGCTTCTTCTAATATCTTCATAGAGTCCTCAGAGATCATACCTGTTCCTGAAATTTCCGTATTTGGTATTTGTGAAGAATCATTCATTATAGTTGACAGTAGATCCGATATTTGTCCAAATGATTGATCAGCTTCAGGCATCATGGATGATAAACCTCCTTGAATACCCTTTATAACAGACATTGCAGGACTAAGAGTAACAACCACATCTCCTAATTCAGTAATTGTGTTTAATCTTAATTGGATTTGTTCCATTGCAAGCTTGGCAGAACTTACCATTTTATTCATTTTTCTAATTTGAGAAAGTTCATTTGATAGTACTTTTGCATATTGACTATCATGATTTTGCATTGCATACACAATTCTTTTAAAGATTAAATGATCTTTTTCTTGCATTTTATTAGAAATTCCATCTAGTTTAGAAATTTGAAGTTGTAATTTTTTTTGCGCATCTTCAATTTTAGGTTTTAAAGGAGCTGTAGATTTGATATTGTCTATAAATTTATTTTCAAGAATTTTATTTGCAACACCTTCATTTGTTGGGGGTTTAACCCATCTTCTGTTAAAGGACATCTGTTAGCTATTCACCAGAAGTTATGTATCAAAATTATTTAAAAGTTAGAGTGTAACTCTTACTCTTGTAACTCAAGATACAATGAGATAAGTAACTACTACTACCATTACTTCCTATTTATTTAGATAAATATAGATAAATAAGTTAGCACCTATAAAATTCCACTATTCTCAAAAAAGAAGAGAACTATCTTTTGAGTTATCTTCTTTTTCCGAGACAAATAAAATAAGTTCTTAAAAAGTCACAACATGTAGAACGGAAAACAATTGTTGAAAGAATAAAGTATTTGAAAACAGCTTTTTAAATTCATGATATTAATATTTTAAAATACTCTTTGTTCATATTCTTATGATTAAATAATCGATAAATTTCAAAATAAGTAAATTTACTTTTTCCCTAATAATGACTATAGAATATATAGCAAATTAAAAATGGCAAAATCAGAATGTAAAGATTAATAATTTTAATTATTAATCCAGTATTATAATTTCAAATATATTTACATATATAACAAAAATTTTTTTATTCATGACGAATAATTGGATTTATTGGATATGCTCCGCATATTCGGCAATATTGTCCCATCCATACAAAACTACAATTACAATCAGGACATATTCTTTTTTCTGTTAAATCTTTTTGTGATCTCGGCGGAAGAAAATACTTTCTATAAAGAAGATAATAAAATAAATGCTCTTTATTTCGAATTTTAACATCTTCTTTGTCATTTATTCTTGTAATTTCGCCTAAAAATTCTTTATTGGAAAAGATTTGCTCTTCTAAATAGTTCATGATTTTGGAAAATCCTGAACCTTCTTCTTGTGCCTCTTTCTCTCGCCAAGCAAGTTGTTCTAAATGTTCCCATTTTTGAAAACATTTTCTCAAAATAAATTTTCCCCACATTTTATTTTGATATTCACCTATTTTCAAAGATATATCTATAGATTTTGCAAATTTTATAAATTTTTTATCAAGATATGGAGAAAAGACTTTAACGTTGAAAAAATTTCCTATTTTTTCTGAAGGAAAGTGCATGATATCCCATAATCTTTTGACTTGTAGGTCCAACTCTTTCATATTTTGATAATATCGTTTCAAATAATTATAGCCTGCAAATAATTCATCGCCACCATCTCCTGTAAGAATAGTAGAGATTTGCATTTCACTTGCTTTTTGTAATGCAGCAAAAATAACGCTAGAATTACGTATGAAAATAGGATCAAACGTTTTAAACAATTCTATTACTTTTTCTTCAATTTTTAATAATTCATTATTTTTTATGTTAATATCGATATGGTGGGATCCATATTTTTCTGCAATTAATCTTGCATATTTTTGGTCTGAACCATATCCTTCAAGAGTTACTGTAAAAGTGTATTTAGGTTTTTGAAAACTTGCTATAATACTGCTATCCAAACCACCAGATAATAAAAGACCATCAGCTTTCGCTTTTGATATGATTTCTTTCAACAGAGAGTAAAGCTCATTACAATATGAAATATACTGATTCTTGTAATAATATTTCTTTTTCATTTTATAAAAGATAAATGTTAAAGATATATGTTAAATATAAATAAAAAAGGTTTATTATTCTATATCCTTTAATTTTATAGTTTTTTCCTTTGATCAATATAAAAAGGTTTTTTATATTTAAAAAAAATAACTACGACCGTATTTCACTTCTAGAAATTTTTTATTGTTATTGCTATTTTTCGACATTCACTGACAATAAGAAATAGAACGTCCATAAGGTTTTTTAAATCCTTAATATAGCGTATGATCTTAATGGAAGAAAAAAAGATAAAGGTAAATAATAGAGAATATAATGTTATGCTTAATGATCAAACCCAATTAAATGCAATGAAACTAAAAAGGTTATATCAACAAAGCTATAGTGATATGGATAGCTTTGATGAGATAAGTACT
>JAATVJ010000040.1 GCA_014523515.1 Nitrososphaerales archaeon TH1177
AAAAAATGTCTCTATAAAATATCAAATTATATCAGTAAATGATAAAGATCTATTCAAATTATGATTATAGATTATTATTATTTAGAAAATAGTATTATTTTGATATCTATGAATCAAATGGAACTAAAAAATTTATTTAAGAGATCAATTAAAAATGGTCATATCAATAACAATCATCTTCTACCTTTTTCAAATTCTCAGATTTATGAGATTAAGATTAAGGAAGAAGGATATTTTCGAAATTTTGATTTAGTAATTGCTTTAATTCATAAAGAAAGTACAAAAAAAGAAACCCATTATTCATCTAAACAAATGAAATATGAATATTTAGATTTAGATTATGATATACAACAGAATATTCTTATGAGAACACAGCAATTTACTGAATTTTCAAAAAAAGAGAAATGTAAAATTGAAAATATAACATTTGTACCAGTAGAGATAAAATCTGATGACGACATACTTGATGAAAGACTTCCTAATCAAATATTAAATGCCATTCTTACCTTTGGTAGATCTTATTTGGTAATAGACAAAAAATATGTTATAAAGAAAAATTTGCAAATATTAAAACTTCTTCCAACAACAATAATAGGATATAGTGGAAAGGAAGATTATTTTGAAGTATTATCTATATTTAATAGATGCATAATGAATGGCATATTCAATATCCCAAAGAGAAGTTTTATTAAATTGCTAATAAACAACAATATAACTAACAAAAGTTCAGACATAGCTAGAATATATCAAAGTCTTATAATATTAGAACAAATTAATCAAAAACTGGTATATAACTATCTTTTTACAGTTGATGAAGATTTAGATACTGATTTTTTGTTAAATGAAGAAATAGATTTTTTAAATCAATTTTGTAATTTTATTAGGATACCTTCAGAAAAAACTTACACAAAAGAAATTAAAAAATTAATTAAAAATAGTAGAAATCATTTAATTACTGATTTTTTGTAATTATCATTATATTGTTAAAGTTATATAACTATAATATCCTATGTTTTTTATTTTGAGTTTATATATATAATAAAAGCATTATAGTTTAGTATATAACATCACATTCAAAATATTTCTTAATGAATATTCTTTGAATAATTGGATATAGCTTTTTCTTTACTTATAGGGAATCTTTTCAAATTTTTAAATATTAAGAATTTTCAATTATTTTTTTGGAGTTTCTATTATCCATTATAGTTTATACTCTTTAAATAATTTTGAGCAATTTTTGTTATAGAATTTATCTTTCTATACAAAAGAAAATCTCTTGTTCTTCTTTTTCTTGGTTGGAGACTAGTTTCCTAGTTTCCTGTATGTCAATCTTGTTTTTTCTTGAAGAATTTTTGATTTCCTCATTTGTATTGATTTTGTACAACCTCCAAGATAAGCGCGTAGAGTAGAATTCTAATCCTTATCCATCACATATTGATCCTTCTATCATCTATTAAAATATTTATTCGAACTCGAACTATCTATTGATTTTCATTACTAAGATTATATTATAAAATAATTGATAAATTAATAAAGCAAATCTAATCATAAAAACAAATGTCCAATAATATCAAAAAAAGGACGGATTTACTTACACCACAACTATTAAAAACTCCACTAGGTCGGAAAGTTACATACGAATTCCTAAGATCCTTATCTGAAGGATGTTCACTTGAAGATGCACTAGAAAAGGCAAAGTTCGTTGCACAACAAAATAGTTCCTTATTACCATTTCAGATCTCTTTTATTCTAGATGTATTGAATGTCTTAGGCCCTGTCGTTATCCAATTTTTTAGTGATTCTAAAACAAGTAAATTAAAAAACTGATTATTTTAGTATTATTAAAATATTCTGATAGAATTTAATATTAGTAATTTTTATGTAATATTAAAACTTGACTGATAATCAGTGTCATTATGTCAACATATTTTCTAATAAAAATGTGTTTTTACTAATGTTTTTATGTGACTCTAAAATATTAGTTCTAGGTGTTTTTAAAATTTTCACTAACTTTATGTACAAATTCATATACTCATGAATATCATCATATAGGAGGTAGTGATATTGAAGTTTTCTGTAAAAAATTTCAAACCTATAATAGTCAATTAAAACCTCCCAACGACTTGTCATGCTTAACCTTAGTGATTATATAAACTGGTCAATCCTACATATTGTTTTCTATTTATAAGCATTAACCTACCAAAGTAATCTATAGTGACCACATGGCAAAGCCTTCTCGTGGCGTGGTTGAGAATTACCTTCGTTACTGGAAAGTAAGCGGATTCGCCAAACATAAATTAGAGGAGGTGAAAGAAAAAAGTTGTATAATTCAGTAGAACAAAATAATTTTGATGAAATAGATAAGATATTAAATCAAGATAATAATTATGTTAGCATAGAACAAGGTAGTAGTAAAATACTGCAATTCAATCCAACTAAAAAAATAGAAGTAGTAGAAAAAAATAAGGAAAAACCATTCACACAAATTCGATTTATAGTAATAGAACCAAATAGTGATAACAATGAAAAATGGTTAGATATTGGAAAAAAATCGGCACGATTGATAATAGCTAAACTAAAAGAAGGATATACATTGTTAAAAATAGAACGAATAGGATCAGGGAAAGATACATTGTATATTCCTACACCAGTATCTAGTCCAGTATCTAATGATAGTAAATAAAAGAAGCTCTAACTCACTCCTTTGATTTTTTCCCATAGGATTTGGTTAGTATCAAATTATATCAAATTATATTAATTTATTTTTTTATTAATTCTAAAGTTATAAAATCAATTATTTAATGCGAATATGTAGAGTCAAAAACAATTCATACATATATGAACCCAATGAATTTGTTAATTCATTTTGCATTATTCACAATAAATACTGCTACTATTAAAATAATATTAAAAACCATAGCCCTCCTTCAAGGATCAAATGATTTGCCAAGGAAATGTCCTCGTAGATGGAAGGCTATGACTAGATGAAATTATTTGTTTTTCAGGGTATATTAATTGTGATAAATATATTATTTAAAAATTTGAGACAATTTAATTGATTAGGATTACAGTCAAAAATGACCGTCAGACCTCTGGGCCAGTTATATATGGGTTCATATAATTGCAAATGAAAATAAGTTTTATAGATAGAGGGAGTAATCCAAAATGGTAGCCAAGTTATCTCGGCGATGCCGTCCGGGTAGCCCTGGCCGTTCCACCACTCGTGGTGATGGCGGACGATCGGGGCGAGCTCCT
>JAATVJ010000041.1 GCA_014523515.1 Nitrososphaerales archaeon TH1177
ATAATGCTTTTGAAAGTTGGAATCAGGATGTTAATAAGAATAAATTTTACGATATGCTTTCCAAAGTTTTTGAAATTTATGAAAAATTCCGTTCTAAAAATAAAATTAGATATTATGGAATGGCTACTTGGACATGTTTTAGAGTCAATGAAGAAAATAAAGAATATTTATCATTAGAAGAAGTATATAATATCGCCAAAAATACAGGAGGTATGGATCATGGATTTCGTTTTATCCAACTCCCATATAATTTAGCATATAGTGAGGCATTATTTTTAAAGAATCAAAAAGTAGGAAGTGAAAAAAATCTTTCAATATTAGAAGCTGCAAAGAAATTGAAAATAGGTGTATTTACCAGCGTTCCCTTACTTCAGGGAAGATTATTGCAAACTAAGATTCCAGATTATTCAGAAGGATTAACAGATCATATTATGAAACTACTTCAAATAATAAGATCTAGTCCTTCTATAATAGCTCCATTAATAGGTCAGAAAAAAATGGATCATGTGAAAAAAAATAATAAAATCTCTGAAATACCACCATTAAGTGAAGAAGAATTCAAATCAGCTATTGAATTACTTACTAAAGGAAACTAGCAATATATTATTGATATTGATTATGGTAATAATAGGTTAGTATAAAAAATAATAGTTTAAGAATTAGATAATATCCGATTGTGTCATTTTTCTTATTTTTTCTTTCCATGATTGTGTAATTTCATTCTTTTCAAAAGTATCAAACAGCTTCTTTTTTACAGGATCTTCATTCTTAAATGGTCTTAACCAACGAGAAGATTGTAGTTTACTATCATCTTCATATGAAGTATCATTTTCTAATATTATACTGTCGAGGTTGAAAGAACTATCTTTTGAACCGTCAGTAATTTGTTTATTTGTTTCATTATTTGTAGATGCATAATATTGTTGAGTATCGGAAATTGAGTCAGAAGTATTATTATTATTAATATTTGGTACACTTGGCATAATAGACTCCTTATATTGCAAATTTAAAATTTCTTCGCTGGTTTGAGTTCCAGATAGAAATTCCTGTAATAGAGACATTTGACCCATAATTTGACCCCTACCACAATCAGAAAAGCCATTTTTTTGTAAAAAAGGCATATACTTGAGTAATATTCTAAATTCTTCTAATCTAGCTTTGGCATTTTCATTAGATAATACCGTCATTTATTGTAAATGGTATGATTCTTTTAAATTAAGACTGGTTCACTTATTTTGTTAATTAAGATTATAAAAGCTAGCTACTCCATATAGGCTTTAGACAAGTGAAAAATAATAGAATTAAAATAAATTTAAGTACGGATGAAGATTTACAATTACTAAAATAATTGAATACCAAAAAATATGTTTTAGATACTAGTATTATCATTGATAAAGAAATTTCAAAGATGCTACAAAATGGAAAAATAATTGAAAAAAGTGAAATCATTATTCCTAGAGCAGTTTTAGATGAATTGCAATCTCAGGCATCAACAAATAGAGATCAAGGTTTTGTAGGTCTTCAAGAAATTCATGAAATAAGAGAAGAATGTAATAAAAAGGATATTAAAATAAATTTTTCTGGAGAAAGACCGGATTATGATGATATATTATTAGCAAAGCATGGAAGAATTGACTCAATAATTAATGAATTAGCATTTAAAGAGAATGCAATTCTTATTACTGCTGATTATGTACAACATTTGGCAGCTTTAGCACAGGGAATAGATTCAATTTTTATAAAATATAATAATAAAATAACTCATTTTAAATTCGAAAAATTTTTTTCAGAAAATACAATGAGTATTCATCTAAAAGAAGGAGTTTGCCCGTACGCAAAAATTGGCAGCCCAGGAAAGTTTGAACTAGTAAGACTAGATGAAAAGATCATGACAAATGACTATCTTATGGAAATAATTAAGGAAATTTATGAATATAATCCATTAAATACAAATAAATTATATGAAATAGTCAGAGAAGGAGCCACTGTTATTCAATATGAAAAATACAGAATAACAATCACTAAATTTCCATTTTCTGATTCTACAGAAATTACAATTGTTAGACCAATAGTTCACTTATCCTTAGACGATTATAAATTAAGTGATAAACTCATTACAAGATTGGAAGAAAAAGCTGAAGGAATTATTATAGCTGGTCCGCCTGGTTCTGGTAAAAGCACAATAGCAAGCAGTCTAGCAGAATATTATACAAAAAAAGCAAAAATTGTAAAAACATTTGAATCACCAAGAGATTTACAAGTTCCTAAAGAAGTAACACAATATAGTCCTTTAGAAGGAAGTTTTGAAAATGCAGTAGATTTATTGCTATTGGTTAGACCAGATTATACTATTTTTGATGAAGTAAGAAGAATAAAAGACTTCAATGTATATGCAGATCTGAGACTATCTGGAGTTGGAATGATTGGAGTAATTCATGCTAATAGCCCAATAGACGCTGTACAAAGGTTCATTGGAAAGATAGAACTAGGTATGATTCCACATATTATAGATACAATTATTTTCCTTCAAGGCGGTAATATAAGTCAAGTCTATGAATTAAAATTAACGGTTAAAGTACCATCTGGAATGGTTGAAGAAGATCTAGCTAGACCATTAGTTGAGATATTTGATTTTGAAAATGGAAAATTGGAATATGAAATATATACTTATGGGGAGGAAAATATCGTGGTACCTGTTAATGAAATAGTAGAAAAGAAAAAGACAAATACTAATAACAATATTAGAAAACTTGCAGAATCTAAGATAAAAGATATAGTAAGAAGATTTGATCCTACTGCTGAAATTGAAATTTTATCGGATAGCAAAGTAAAGATAAAAGTAGAAAAAGAAATAATTCCAAAGATCATAGGAAGAAGTGGTTCCACTGTTTCTGAACTTGAAGAATTACTAGGTTTAAGAATTGATATAGAGGCTAAAACCCCAGCACTTGGAAAAGAGATTGATTTTCAAATAAATGAATCAGGTCCATCAATTATAATTAATACTGATAAAAAAGAAATTGGGGTCAATGTTGGGATTTATATCAATAATCAATTCCTTTTAAGTTCACAAATTGGAAGAAAATCAAGAATCAAAATTGATAAGAGATCAGAATTTGGAAAAAAACTATTAAATGCAATATTGAATTCTTCTGATATTAAACTTTTCAAAACAGGCCAACAAAATAACAAAGAAATGTGAAACAATTGAAATTTGTAATAAATATAATAATACCAACTTTCAATAAATTATAGTTTTAGAATAAACATAAAAGATTGGTTAATTATTATTAATTATTTGATTAACAAAAGGTTAAGGATTGCATTTCAAGGAGAAAGAGGAGCTTATAGTGAAATGGCAATAATATTAAAATTTCCAGAATCTACTGCTATTCCATTAAAATCTTTTCATGACGTGTTTGAAACTGTTATAAACGATTTAAATGATTTAGCAGTGGTTCCTATTGAAAACTCTATTGAGGGAAGTGTAAACGAGACTTATGACTTATTATTACAGGATCAAATCTACATTTCAGGAGAAATCTTTCAAAGAATTAATCATTGTCTAATTGTAAATAGAGATTATAAAAAAATAATTAATGTATATTCTCATCCTCAAGCATTGGGTCAATGCAGAAATTATATTGAAAGTAAAAAATTAGAACCAATTCCAATGTACGATACCGCAGGAGCAGTTAAATTTATCAAAGAAAATAAAATGATCCGATCAGCAGCTATCGCAAGCAGAAGAGCAGCTGAAATACATGAAATGGAAATATTAGAAGAAGGAATAGAAGATAAGAAGAATAACTTTACTAGATTTTTTGTTCTTTCTAAACAACCATTAACTAAACCTTTAGGAAAAGATAGAACTTCAATCATCTTTTCATTAGAACATAAACCAGGTTCTTTATATAATATTTTAAAGCAATTTTCACAACAAAACATAAATCTTACAAAAATTGAATCAAGGCCTACAAAAGAAACCCCCTGGGAATATTATTTTTATGTAGATTTTGATGGTCATTATAATGATGAAAAAGTAATGTTAACATTAAATAGAATTAAAATCCAAACAAAATTCTTCAAGTTATTAGGATCATATCCAAAAGGTATTTTTTAATTATGTTTTTCCAGTCCTAATACCAAGAGCAACTATGACTACTCCAGTAATTATCAGTATTATTTGACCAATTAAAGTAAATGCACTTGCTTTAGTAAAGGCATATCCATCAACTAATATATCGGAATTTCCTATATTATTTATTTCTATAAAATATTCTCCAGCTTCTTTGGCTATTAAATTTAAAGAATAATTAGAGGAAGATTCTGTTAAAGTATTAATAGTTTTATTAGGATAAGTTATAGACATATTAAAAAGAGATCCAGAAACTGTTATAAATGCAGTATTTCCAATTTCCATATTTGGAGAAAGAATATCAACTGAATTTGGTTTAATAACACCGTCTACATCTACTTTTACTGGAGAATTTGAATAATAAATTGATAAAATTGCAATAGCAATAAAGATTACTCCTGCTATTAATAATCCATAAAAATAAACTGATTTAGATACCATAGGTATAAAAATAAAATCATGATAAGCTATTAATAGGTTCATATTTTAAAGGTTTAACATATTAATCATCTTCTAATAACAGAATTTGTTATACAGATGATCTTATCTATATACTCAAATACAGATACAAAATAGACAAATTTAGCCAATTCTAAAATATTTTCTCTTATTTATCTAATTAATAAAAGTAGCAAATTGATTTTATTGGTTATTTACACCTTAATCCTTTTTCTAAATTTTCGATATTCTTTTTCATTTTATATATATACCCTATATTTTTTTCTTGTTCTTTATTTATATTTTCAATCGGGCTTAATAAGAGAACTTTACCATTTGGTATTTCAGATGCAAAAGTTTGTGCTAATCGTTGGTTTTTTAATTCTTCAGAATAAATAGTATCGATATCAAGACTTTTAGCCAAAGAAATTATTTTAATAATTTGTTGTGGAAGAATTTCTCCTTCAGAAGATAAACTTTCATATACAGAATGTTGAGTCAAACCATATCTATTTGCAAAATAATGAAAAGCTTCGTGAAAAGATATAAAATCTTTTAATTCACAATTAATTAACGACTTTCTTATTTGCTGATCTAATAAATCTAATTCCTTAATAAAAGAATCAGTATTTTGTAGATAATAATTAGTATTATTTGGATCAATTTTAATTAAATTATTACCGATTGTTTGAGAAATATTTTTAACTAAAATTGGATCTAACCAAATATGAGGATCATATATTAAATTATAATTATCAGCTTTATCAAAATCCTCTTTAGGTTCATTACTTTTAATAAGTTCTAATTCTGCACTTACATCTATCAATTTTGATTGTTTAAATTGATTAAGCCATGAGTCAAATCCTTTACTATTGTATATAATAATGTCAGCAGTATTTAATTTTGAAATATCCTGAGGGGTTGGCTCCCAATCGTGAGGTTCGATTCCAAATGGGATCGCAGTACTAAGTTCAATTTTTTCACCACCTATCTTTTTTGTGAACTCATATAATGGGTAAAAAGATGCTATTACATTTAATTTAGAGGAATTTAGATTTTCAGATCTACTTTCTGCTTCACTACTCAGTGCGTAAACATAGATAACATTTAATGAAATTATAACAATAATAACTACAATTATAAGCAAATATTGCACATTACTAATAATTATAGAATATGTATTTATATATTATAGGTTGTTATACTAATTCAATTACAAAAATAAATTAATAAAATTAAGGCATATGTTAGTTTTTCTTAGTTTCAAATAACGATTATAAACTTATTTAAAGTATCATCAATTTTATTTTTTATGGACTATCTTGATGCACATATACATCTAAGTGATAATGAATATTCAAATTATTTAAGCCATATTCTTTTTTCATTGAGATGTCTAAAAATTACAGCATGTTCTGTAACTGTTAATCTTGCAACTTCAAAAAAAAGTATAACTTTATTTAATACTCAAAAGGATGTAATTATTCAATTCATTGGAATTCATCCAGAATTTGCAATAAAAGAAAATATAGAAGAT
>JAATVJ010000354.1 GCA_014523515.1 Nitrososphaerales archaeon TH1177
AATATATAGAAAAAAAATAATTCTAACCGCTAATTTGACTACTCTGGTTCTCAATGTCTCAAAGCACTTAAAGAAGATCATGTAAAGACTGTTTTAATAAATCCTAATATTGCTACGATTCAAACTGATACTAGATTTTCCGATAAAGTATATCTATTACCTATTACTAAAGAATATGTTTCCAAAGTATTGGAAATTGAAAGACCTGATTCTATAATGTTATCATTTGGAGGACAAACAGCACTAAATTGTGGAACAGCATTATTCAAAGATGGCATTTTAAAAAAATATGGTATTGATATCCTGGGAACTCCAATTAATGGTATAGAAAGAACAGAAGATAGACAACTCTTTAAAGAAGCAATGCAGAAAAGCAACATCCCTATATTACCAAGCTCAGCGGTATATTCTGTACAAGATGCAATAAAAATTGCAAAACAAATTGGATATCCTGTCATTGTTAGGGTTGCCTACACATTAGGAGGAAAAGGAGGAGGAGTAGCTCACAATGAATATGAGCTATATGAAATCGTACATAGAGGTATTACTTTAAGCATGAGCAAACAGGTTCTCATAGAAAAATATGTTGGCCATTGGAAACAAATAGAATATGAAGTAATGAGAGATAACAAAGGAAATAGCATCATAGTTTGTAATATGGAAAATGTACTTGCTATGAAAGTACATACTGGAGATAATATAGTAGTAGCTCCCTCTCAGACACTTAATAATCACGAATATCACATGTTACGTTCTGCAGCAATGCGAGCTACTAAAGAGGTTGGTATCATAGGCGAATGCAATATCCAATTTGGTATGGATCCTCTTTCTGAAGACTATTGTGCAATAGAAATCAATGCAAGATTATCCAGATCTTCTGCATTAGCTAGCAAAGCAACAGGTTATCCATTAGCTTATTTTGCAGCAAAATTAGGTTTAGGATATACTTTAGATGAATTGATAAACAAAGTTACCAAAAAAACTACGGCGTTATTTGAGCCATCATTAGATTATATTGTAGTAAAAATGCCAAGATGGGACTTTAATAAATTTGAGAAAGTGAATACAAGACTTGGAACTACAATGAAATCTGTAGGTGAAGTAATGGCCATAGGAAGGACCTTTGAAGAAGCAATTCAAAAAGCAGTTAGAATGTGTGACACAGGAAAAATTGGAATTGTATCCTCCAACAACAACAATAACAATAACAAAAACAATATGACAAAACAATCATCAATAAAAGTAGAATTTCAAGATGATGATGAAGATGAAGAAAAAGATGAAGAAAAAGAAAAAAGACAACAGATGATAGAAGATATAGAATATTGTCTTTTACATCCTAATGACAATATTTTATTTGATGTTGCAAGAGCAATTTACTCTGGCTTGAGCATAGAAAGAATAAATGAATTATCCAGCATAGATCCGTGGTTTTTAACCAAAATCAAAAACATAATAGAAATGGAAAAGAAACTTAAAGCTTCATCTGCTAAAATTGATGCAGATAATATCAGAACTGCAAAACAATTAGGATTTTCCGATAAACAATTAGCTTCTTATCTCAATTTAAAGGAGATTCAATTAAGACATCTTCGCAAAACATTTGGTATTGAACCTGTCATAAAACAAATTGATACTCTGGCTGCAGAATGGCCTGCCCAAACTAATTATCTTTATCTTACGTATGGTGGAAATTATAACGATATTACAATAAAAAAGAAGAAAAGTAATCCTACTACTAAAAATGTAATAGTATTGGGATCAGGTCCATATAGAATTGGAAGTAGTGTTGAGTTTGATTGGGGAACAGTAAATATGGTTATGGGATTGAAAAATAATGGCATAGATGAAGTTTCGATCATCAATTGTAATCCTGAAACTGTATCAACTGACTTTGATGTTTCTGATCGCTTGTACTTTGAAGAGATAACTTTTGAGCGAGTTATGGATATTTATGAAAAAGAAAATCCTGATGGAATAATAACATGTGTTGGAGGACAAACTGCAAACAATTTGACTTTAAGTTTAGCAAAGAACGGTGCAAAGATAATTGGAACGTCTAGTTTTGATGTTGATAGAGCGGAAGATAGAGAAAAATTTGGAAAACTTTTAGATGATTTAAAAATAAAACAGCCTCGTTGGAAAAGGTTTACTAATCTTGATGAGGCAAAGATATTTTCAGAATCAGTAGGCTTCCCGGTGTTGGTAAGACCCTCATACGTTTTAAGTGGTGCAGCTATGAAAGTTGTCTGGGATCCAAAGCAATTGGAAAAATTTATAGAAAATGCTACTGTGATGAGTCCGGATCATCCAATAGTAATAAGTAAATTCTATCAAGAGGCTTCAGAAGTAGAAGTAGATGGTGTGAGTTCTAAAGATAAAGTAATTATTGGTTCAATTATAGAACATATAGATAATGCAGGTATCCATTCGGGAGATGCTATGATGTGTATTCCACCTTGGAGATTAAGTAGAAACATAATGGATACAATAACAGATTATTCTAGTAAAATTGCAAGAGCATTAAACGTTATAGGACCATTTAATATTCAATTTTTAGTTAAAGATGAAGAAGTTTTGGTGATAGAAGCCAATATAAGGGCATCTAGATCAATGCCTTTTGTTTCCAAATATATAGGAGTAAATCTTATTGATTTGGCTGCAAGGGCAATGTTAAATAAATCATTACCAAATATTAATGAAGACTTGTGGTTAAAAACAAGTGGATTTGCTATCAAGGTTCCTCAATTTTCATTTATGCAATTAGAAGGTGCAGATATAGTCCTTGGTGTAGAAATGCATTCAACTGGTGAAGTAGCCTGTTTTGGAACAAGTTTTTATGATGCTTTAAGTAAATCTTACATAGCAGCAGGCTACTCATTACCACCAAATGGGTCTTGTTTAATAACTATAGGAGGTCAAAAAAATAAAGAAAAACTACTGCCAATTATTTCTAATATCGCATCAATGGACTATAAAATTATGGCAACAGAACATACTGCTGACTTTTTGGAGACGAATAGTTTTAAAAATATTCAAAGAGTATATAAAATTAATGAGCCTGATAGAAAACCCAATATTATTGATCTTTTATATCAACATAATATTGATTTTATTATTAATATTCCATCCACTTCCACGATAGAAAAATACATGGATATGCTCAATGATGAATACTATATTAGAAGAAAAGCTGTAGAAATGGGAATTCCAGTAATGACTACCTTTGAAACCACTTCCTCATTCATAAAAACTCTTCAATGGTTAAAGACAAACGCACCTACTATTGAACCTCTTAAAAAGTATATAAAAGTGGAAAATTAATTAATTTAGAGTTTATCCGAAGTCACCCTTCTCATCGCTCTCTTC
>JAATVJ010000355.1 GCA_014523515.1 Nitrososphaerales archaeon TH1177
GATGAAATTCCTGTTCGAAATGGATAAGCACCGTTTCCTTTATTTGTAATAGGATTTACCCATTCATATAAAAGATTTTCATTTGAGAATTCATCTAAAAATAAAGTCGAAATAAGATAATCGCATTCATCAAACCTTCTAAACCTTAATCTTGTCATAAGTTCAATTCCTGTTATCCATGGCCAAAAAGTATAATTATGATAATAATTTGGCTTTAAGAGCCATGGGCCAGTTTTTTGAAGGGGTTTTTCAATTATTGTTGGAAATTTATGTTTCCATAATTCCGCTTTTAAAGTATCCAACATCTTATTATATCTCTCAAAACTACTTTTATTATAAGAAATTGAATAACAATAATGCAAATCTTCATTATCTTTATTAATTTCACAGTTAGACACATTAGAAAAATTATCATTTATCACTGCAAATAGATAAAGTAAAGAATCCTGGGTCAAAATTTTTTCATAGTTTGTATTTGCATGTGAATCTATGTTATTATCAATAAAACATGTTTTTTGTTTTGACCACATATATTTTTCTACTGCATTAATTACATTATTTGCTAGTGTATTGATACATAATTCTGTATTATCAATATTTAGATATTTTAGTAATATATTATAATTTTTTAATGCAAGTAGCCAACATGCTTGACTATAAACGATTTTGCCATTTCTAAGAGAAGTATCCATCCAATCTTCATTTGATTCTTGTTCAAGGAGACTATCAGAATCTATATCTCTATTATACAAATATTGAACTGCATTGAACATTTTAGGAATAAAAAATGAAACTATTTTAGAGAATTCCAATTTTAAATCAAAATCTTTATTTATTGAAAAGTATAAAGGATAAAGGTTATATTTTCTATCTAAATTTATATATTCATAAATCCTTGACAGTATCCAAGATGTTAAATATATCATCAAAGCAGTTGAATCAATATCTGGATTACTGGCATAAATTTCTAAGAAATTATCATAGATTGTCGTAGGTAATGCTCCTTTAAATTTATTAATTAAACTAGTATTGCACCTCATAGGAGTAAATTTTGTTATTGGCGATCCTCTTCCAAATATTATTTTTTTATCTTGAGTTTCAATTATTTGGTTGGACCAAATATGAACAAGGTCATCAATGACATCAAAAGTATAACCTGAAATAAATTGATCCTTCAATATATAGGCTGCATCTCTCATCCAAATAGCTTTATAATAACCTCCAGGCTGAGGACATTTCATAGCATATTGAGAAGTCTTATTCATAAAATCACTTAAAATATCGATATGTTTATGTAATGAAAAGGAATTCATTGTAAAGTAGCGGAATCAGATATTGTTACATTTATAATTTTCATGGTTGAAAATTATAGTATATTAATAAACATTAATTAAATATTAATTAAATTATGTTTGATTCTTTATTCTTTTTTATTTGATGAGATGATATGGTTATCTCCTTTTCTATCAAATCTTGAATTAGTATTTTTAAATTGTTCTTGAAATTATTGATTGAAAAAATGTCGGTAATTGTACTTATTTTTAATCTATTGTTATATGAGATGTCCATTGCATTAATTATTATTTTTACTGCTTCTTCTTCAGTTTTATAGTGGAATTGTTTTGGAACAAATTCAGTATTGCCACCTTTGAACGGAACAACAGGAACTAATCCAGCACTCATTCCTTCTGCTATAGATATTCCAAATGGTTCTTCAACTGTAGGATGCAATAAAATCTTTGAAGTTGCCATCAATTGTAATAAATTATTTAGTGGAACATTCAAATATAATTTGACATGATCATTTAATTTAGACAGGCTTATTAGAGATTGTAAATACCTATAATAATCATAGTTATCTTTAATGATATTTCCAATAATAATCATTTTATAATTTTTATAAACTTGTTGTAAAACTTTCGCTATTCGTATAGCTGATTCTATTTTTTTATCGGGACTATATCGCGAAAGAACAATTATTATATTTTCTCTTGATTGATTAGTTAAAGCAAATTTTCGAAAAATATCAACATCGACAGGTGGACTTAATACTGATAAAACTACATTTCCATAACAATTTTCTATTGCTTGTTTGCTAAACTCAGAATTTGTTACGATTATAGTATTTTTCATCATAAGATCATATGTTTTTAATACATTAGAAAGTAACTTTTTTTCTCTAAAATAAAAATTTAGTCCATAACCAAATTTACTATTCTGTAAAATTTTTAATAAAAATTTTTTATACATACCATTATTAACTAATTTTGGCGTCAGAGGATAATGGCAATAAGTGATTATTTTTCCTTGCAACTTTCCATGGTTATTAGGATTATAATATGGCAATATATCTCCATGAGCATTTATTATTAAACTGTATTGTTCTTCTTCTGATGCTACGTTTAGCCAATCTTTGTTTGTATATTCAGATAAACCAAAGATATTTGAAAGATTCATTTTTTTTATCTGATCAATTTTTAATGAAAATTTTCCATACCATTTCTTAATTCGATTCCAGTCAGGAAGGGTTATAGTTTCTAAATCAATATTAAAACCCATTTCAGTTAATGCCTCCATCATGGTAATGGTTAGGCGTTCACTTCCGCCACCGGCATTTAGGTCTTCATGTATAATTTTAACATATTTTGTCATACTCTTAATAATACAATAAAATATATTAACTACAGCCCTTAAATACTAATTATTATGAAAATAACGGTAAAGCTTTTTATCAATGTTACTTTTCATGGTCAATAATGCTCAATTGTCAATGAAACAAAACTTTTGTTATTACAATTAAAGTAAATTGCCAAATAATTAATTCAAATAAAATTAAATTTTTATTTATTCTTTTAATTTTGAAATGAACAGAAATTTTTTTTATTTTAGTTATTATAATATCAATCATCTATCAATGATTTAGCAGAAAAGAATTTCCTTAATTGGTAAAAATGATAAGTTAAGTCTCTAATCTTTTACCAACATTGTGCTATCCATTTAGCATAAATATATAAATAGATTTAGCTTTGTTATTAGTCTGTAGCTTAATTCATCATTGTTCACTTTTATGCTTGAATTTGATCTGGTTTTTGTGTTTACAATGCGATATATTTATTGTAAAGCATAATCTTTAGACCGGCTTCAATTTTCTGTGCACTAAACTTCTTTGA
>JAATVJ010000356.1 GCA_014523515.1 Nitrososphaerales archaeon TH1177
CAACATGAGAATTTATCATGCAGGAGATACAGATAAAATACCAGAGATGGCAAAATATAATCCTGATATTGCACTTGTGCCAGTCTCAGGTATTTATGTTATGACAGCAGAAGAAGCAGCAGATTGCGTTAATAACTTACTTAAACCAACTACAATGGCCATTCCTATGCATTATGGATCTGTAGTAGGTAATATTGATGATGCATTAAAATTCAAAAAATCAGTCCACGTCTGTAAAGTAGAGATCTTAGGCCAAGATTAGAAAATCAATAATTTTAGCAAATAGATCATTTACTTGACAATATCAATATAAATTGGAACACTATACTTAGATATAAAACCTAGTATTTACACTAATAGTTTTTTTACAAATTAATTATTAATTATTGTTTAGACAATAAGTATCTAAAGTAAAAGTAAATAGCGAAAGATAGTTTTATTAAATAAGAATATGTATTTCCCTTGTTCGTTGTAATGTTTTTGTACATACGAGAAATAAATAACTATTATCAAAAAATACGTAGGGAATAATCAAAGAAGAAAGGTTTAAAGCCAAATTTACTATGTAATTCTAATTGATGTCAAGCTTATTTATGCTAAAACAATAGATCATCTATAAGCTTTTTTCTAATTTTATAGCAAATAGGTAAAAACCGAAGATATATGTAAGAGAGATTAAAAATTAATGATTATGGTAAAAACAGAATCATCTCAAATATTAAAGACGGGCTACAAGGCACCTGATTTCAATTTAATAGGAGTTGATGGAAAAATGTATTCTTTAAATGATTTTAATAGCAAGACTCTTTTAGTAATTTTTATTTGTAATCACTGTCCTTTTGTAAAGGCAAGAATTAATGATATTATAGATCTTCAGACTAAATTTGACTTGAAAGAACTTCAGATTGTAGGAATTAACAGTAATGATCCTAATTATGAGGAGGAGGGTTTTGAAAATATGAAAAAATTCTCGAGGGAATACAATTTAAATTTTCCTTATTTAATTGATGAAACACAAGAAATAGCGAAATTATATGGAGCTGTTTGTACACCAGACCCTTTTTTATTTGATCATGAAAGAAAGCTTGTATTTCATGGCAGAATAAATGATGCCCTGAATCCTGAAAGTCATCCATCAAGACAAATAATGGAAGAAAATATCAAAAAGGTTCTAAATGGTGAACAAATCGAAAAAGACTTTGATCCTTCGATCGGTTGCTCCATAAAGTGGAAGAGTTAATTATATTTTCTGATATTCTATTTATATTTTTAAGGTACTTGCTATTTGAATAATAATCCAGATTTGTTGGGATTTACTTTAAAATCCTCATATTCACCTAATGGCGATCAACCTAATGCAATAGATCACCTGACTGAAGGAATAACAACCAGAAATAAATCGATTCAAACCTTGCTTGGAGTTACTGGTAGTGGCAAAACTTTTACAATTGCAAATATTATCTCCCGTATTAGAAAAAATACTCTTATTATTTCTCACAATAAAACCCTAGCAGCTCAACTTTATTCCGAGTTCAAAGAATTTTTTCCTTCTACAAATGTAGGTTATTTTGTGAGTTTCTATGATTATTATCAACCTGAAAGTTACATACCACAAACCGATACATATATAGAAAAAAATACAGAGGTTAATGAAACAATTGAAAAAATGCGATTAGAGGCAACGGCAATGTTGATGAGTGGTGAGCCAACAATAATTGTTGCTACAGTATCATGTATTTATTCCTTAGGATCTCCATCCGAATGGGAAAAAAGTGCCATAACAATAACGGAAGGAGATTTCATAAATAGAAAAGAACTAATCAAGAGATTAATCGATTCAAGATATGAGAGAAATGATTTATCACCAACACCTGGTAATTTTCGAGTAAAAGGAGAAATTATAGACCTTATTCCAGGTTATTCTAATGAAATTGTTAGAATAACTCTTTTTGGTGATGAGATTGAAAAAATAAGTATTCATGATAATATTACATTAAGAAAAATTAGAAATGTAAATAGAATAAAAATCTTTCCAGCAAAGCATTACATAACGGATAAAAAAATTAGAGACAAAGCAATAAGAATGATAGAAAAAGAATTAAATGAATGGCTACCTAAACTAGAGGGTGAGTTAGAAAAAGAGAGATTAGCCTCTCGAACGAAATATGATATCGAAATGATAAATGAATTAGGATATTGTTCAGGGATAGAAAATTATTCTCGCCATTTTGACGGAAGGAAAGAAGGAGAACCAGCTTATTGTTTATTAGATTTTTTCAGAGATGATTTTTTATTAGTAATAGATGAATCTCATGTAACAATTCCGCAATTAAGAGGTATGTATAATGGAGACCATACAAGAAAAGAAATGTTAGTTGAATATGGATTTAGACTTCCTAGTTCATTTGATAATCGTCCATTAAAATTTTCTGAATTTGAGAAATATTTAGAAAAAGTAATTTTTGTATCTGCTACACCAGGACCTTATGAATTGGCTTCTAGCTTCCAAGTTGTTGAACAGGTAGTTAGACCAACGGGTTTGGTCGATCCAATAGTAGAAGTTAGGTCATCAAAAAATCAAATTCAAGATTTAATTACAGAAATTCAGAAAAGAACTTCCAATAATCAAAGAGTACTAGTCACAACATTAACAAAACGGATGGCAGAAGATTTAGCAGAATTCTTATCAAAAAAAAATATAAAAGTAAGATATCTGCATGCTGAAATTGAAGGATTAGAACGTACTGAACTCATTCGTCAATTAAGATTGGGTGAATTTGATGTTCTAATTGGTATTAATTTATTAAGAGAAGGATTAGACATTCCAGAAGTATCACTTGTTGTTATTTTGGATTCAGATAAAGAAGGATTTTTAAGAAATGATACAAGTCTTATACAAACATTTGGAAGAGCTGCTAGACATATTGATGGAATGGTAATAATGTACGCTGATAGAATTACAAAATCAATAGAAAAAGCCATTGAAGAAACAAATAGAAGAAGAAAAAAACAAATAGAGTTCAATAAGTTACATAAAATACTACCCATTTCAATATCAAAACCAATAACTAAGGATAAGAACTCTGAAATTCAGTATGAATTTTTTAAATCAATGAGCAAAAACGATTTGAGAAAGCTCTCTGTAGAAACTGAAGCATTAATGAAAAATTATGCCGAAGAACTTGAATTTGAGAAAGCAATACAATTGAGAGAAAAATTAAAAAAAATAAACCAAGAAATTGGAATAGTTGAGATGACTTAGGTTATGATAGATAAATTAATTGTTAGAGGAGCAAAACAACATAATCTCAACAATATCAATGTTGATATACCCAAAAACAAAATTGTTATCTTTACAGGACTTTCTGGATCAGGTAAATCTACATTAGCATTTGATACTATTTATGCTGAAGGACAGAGAAGATATGTAGAGTCTTTATCAGCTTATGCCCGACAATTTCTTGAACTTATGGAAAAGCCAGATGTAGAATCTATCGAAGGATTATCACCGGCCATATCAATACAACAAAAAACAACAAATAGAAATCCTCGATCAACTGCTGGCACAGTAACAGAGATTTATGATTATCTAAGACTTTTATATGCAAAAATTGGAGAGCCATATTGTTCAAATTGTGGTAGAAAAATACAAAATCAAACCTTAGAATCCATTACAGAATCGGTATTAAAATTGTCTAAAGAAAAATCAAAAATAGTTATTCTTTCTCCTTTGGTTCAAGGAAAGAAGGGCTCATATGAGAAATTATTTCAAGAATTATATCAAAAAGGGTACTCTAGAATAAGAATTGATGGCGAATTTGTAAATATAGATGACTTGATTGATAATTCATCTGAAAGAAGTTATGAAGATAAAAAAAATATAAAAATAGAAGAAAAAGAACTCGTTTTACAAAAACAAAAAAAACATACTATTGAACTTGTGATAGATAGGATTCAATGTTCATTAAATGAAAGAAGTAGAATCTTTGAGTCAATACAGACTGCCACGAACCTAGCAAATGGTATAGTAATTACCATAATTGATAATAAAGAATTTTTATTTTCTAGATACAATTCATGTCCATTTTGTAAGATTAGTATTGGAAATATTGAACCTAGATCTTTTTCTTTTAACTCTCCTTTTGGTGCATGTAATGAATGTAATGGTTTAGGGATCAAAATAGAATTTGATCCTGAATTAATAATTCCAGAT
The DNA here is from genome assembly GCA_014523515.1 of Nitrososphaerales archaeon TH1177. Lineage (GTDB taxonomy): Archaea > Thermoproteota > Nitrososphaeria > Nitrososphaerales > Nitrososphaeraceae > TH1177. Next base: position 4,214 of record JAATVJ010000356.1, read on the forward strand.
AAAAGTAAAAGTATCCTGGAAGGAGCAATTAAACCATGGCAAGGAAATTTTGCAATCTTTAAAACCTCTATGTTAAAATATGTAGGAAAAAAATTTGGCTTTGACTTAAATACTTCTATAGAAAAAATGAATTCAAAACAAATTAATGTTATATTATATGGAACTAACCAAAGTATTCATTACAAATATGAATCAAAATATTCTCAAAGCAGATGGGAATATGAAAGTAATTTTGAAGGAATTATTCCTAATTTGCAAAGATTGTATAATAGTACTGAATCAGAAAATAAAAGAGAAATGTTGTCTCGTTTTATGAAGGAACATGTTTGTGATACATGTTGTGGAAAGAGACTTAAAAAAGAATCATTGTCTATAAAAATAGATGATAAGTCGATAATGGATGTTGGAGATTTACCTATAGATGAATGTTATAATTTTTTTGATAATTTAATACTCGATCCGACAAATAAATACATAGCAAAAAATGTATTGAAAGAAATCAAAGCTAGGTTAGAATTTTTAATTAATGTAGGATTAAATTATTTAACATTAAATAGATCTGCCTCCTCTCTATCAGGTGGAGAATCTCAAAGGATAAGACTTGCAACTCAAATTGGATCTAATCTAACAGGCGTACTTTACGTATTGGATGAACCAACAATAGGGCTTCATCAAAGAGATAATGATAGATTAATCAAAACTTTACAAAAACTTAGAAATTTGGACAATTCTCTTATAATTGTAGAGCACGATGAAGATGTAATAAGAAATTCGGATTGGATAATTGATATTGGTCCAGGTGCCGGCATTCATGGTGGAAGAATAGTTGCTCAAGGAACTTTAAAAGAAATTATTGAAAATGAAAAATCAATAACAGGAAAATATTTAAAAGGAGAAAAAATTGCTGCCCTGATTTCAGAAAAAAATGAAAGTAAAAAAATAATTACTATATATGGAGCAAAAGAGAATAATCTAAAATCAATAAATGTTGATATCCCTCTTGGATGTATGACTGTAGTTACAGGAGTTTCGGGTTCTGGAAAATCTACTCTCATCAATGAAATACTCTTTAAAGGTCTAGCTAATTATTTTGGAGCAAACGAAATTCCTGGTAAATATGATTCTATAAAGGGTATAGAAAATGTTGATAAAGTAATTGGAATTGATCAATCTCCGATTGGTAGAACGCCGAGATCAAATGCAGCAACATATGTTAATGCCTTTACACCAATAAGAGAACTTTATGCCAAGACCATTACAGCCAAAGAAATGGGCTATAATCCTGGAAGATTTTCTTTTAATGTTAAAAGCGGAAGATGTGAATCCTGCGAGGGTTGTGGAGTAAAGAAAATTGAAATGCAGTTTTTACCTGATGTATATGTAAAATGTAATGAGTGTATGGGAAAACGATATAATTCAGAAACTTTGTTAGTCAAATACAAAAATAAAACTATAGACGATGTATTAAATTTCACTGTCGAAGAGGCCATGGAATTTTTTAAAAATATACCTATTATCTACAAGAAATTAAGGACATTATATGACGTGGGTTTAAGTTACATTAAATTGGGTCAGTCTGCTACAACTTTTTCTGGTGGAGAAGCACAAAGAATAAAACTCGCTTCGGAACTTTCAAAGAAAGATACAGGAAAAACAGTTTATATTTTAGATGAGCCAACTACCGGACTTCATTTTGATGATGTTAAGAAATTGCTTAAAATTTTAAAAAGATTGACAAATTTAGGAAATACAGTTGTCATCATAGAACATAATTTAGATGTTATTGCTAGCGCAGATTGGATAGTAGATTTAGGGCCAGAAGGAGGAATTAATGGAGGACATTTAGTAATACAGGGACATCCAGAAAAAATAATACATTATGAAGATATAAGTCATACAGCAAAATATCTGAAGAAAAAAATTTTAAATTCCAAACCCCTTGAAATTAATAGAAAAAATAGTCACAATGTCATTTTTTAATATTTACAAAAATGAAAGACAAATTCCATCTAATTCTGGAATATATTTAATGAAAGAGAAGACAGGAAAAATCATTTATATAGGGAAAGCAAAAAATTTAAAAAATCGAATTAAAAGTTATTACAATCTCAGTCATAGAAATACCTATAACAATAATGACAGAAATTTTGAAAAAACAAGAAGAATGATAAATAAAGTATGTGAGATTGAATTTGTTCTTACGGATAATGAGATTGAGGCTTTTCTCTTAGAATCTAATTTAATTAAAAGGTATAGACCAATCTTTAATATTGAATTAAAAGATCAACAGAGATATACATATTTAAAAATTACAGATGAAAGGTTTCCCAGATTAGTTGTTGCAAGAAGAAATAGGAATGGAGATTTTCAAGGTCCCAAGGGAGACATTTATGGTCCCTTTGTATATGGAAGTTCAAGATTTCTTTCTTTAGGAATTATTAGAAAAATATTCAAAATAAGAATATGTGACAAATTACCAAAAACGCCTTGTTTAGAGTACTTTATCAATAATTGTGATGCACCATGTATAGCAAAGATTAGTGAACAAAAATATTATGAAAATATTAATAAATTAAAAGAGATTTTTAGTGAAAGAAGTAGTTTAGAAAACTTAATTTTAAATTTAAAAATAGAAATGGATGTTGAATCAAAAAAACAAAATTATGAAAGGGCAAAAGAAATTCGTGATACAATAAAAACTATAGAAAATTTATTAATTAAACAAAAAATGGATTCAAAATATCAAACTAATGAGGAATATATAGGTATTAAAACGGATACTTTAACAGGTAAAGATCATATCCTTATTTTTAAAAGGTTAAATGGGGTAATAAGTGATCGACGGAAGTATGAATATGAACATATAGGAGATAATAATTTTTCTACTTTTTTATTTCAATATTATAGTTCTTTACCACAAATTCCTGAGGAAATATATGTAAACGAAAATCCACCGTCTAAAACAAATTTAGAATTAGCTTTAACTAAATTATCTAATCATAATGTAAAAATTATCAAGGTTTCTACCTCAACTAAAAATGAGAAAAAAGATCTAATGGATTTAATCCTTAGAAATTTATCAAATCAGATAGAGAGAGAATATAATCCCGCAGTTATAGAATTAAAAAATATATTAAAGTTAAAAGAATTTCCATTCATAATTGATTGTTTTGATGTCTCAAATTTTGGTATAACATATGCAGTTGGAGCATGTGTCAGGTTTGTTAATGGATACCCATATAAAAATGGATACAAAAGATTTAAAATAAGAACTTTGAAATCAAAACAGGATGACTATTCAATGATCAAAGAAATTGTATCCAGAAAATATTCTAGTAATAACTTTACAGAAACTGAAACAACCTTACCGAACAATACAATTAATTCTGCTGAAAATAATAAATTAGAAAACTGCTTGCCAAATCTTATAGTAATTGATGGAGGAAAAGGTCAACTAAGTTCCGCAGAAATTGCTTTAAAAAATGTTGGTCTAAATATTCCTATCATTTCTTTAGCAAAAGAAAATGAAGAAATATACACAATTGGTTTGTCTGAGCCTATGCAAATTTCAAAAAAGAATATTGCCTTACATTTGCTTCAAACTTTAAGGGATGAATCACATAGATTTGGTTTAGCATATAATCTTAAATTAAGAGAAATAAGATAGATTTGATATATATATATAATGATTTTATAAATAATTATTATGTAGTTATAATGTTTTAGTAACTTTAGATAATAATATAAAAAATTGGGTAATATAAAAAATTAATATTATTAATAAAAAGATAATTATCACCTCCAGATATTCCTATAATTACAATGTCAATTCCTCGAATTATAATAGCTGGGACTTCAAGCGGAGTAGGCAAAACTTCTATAACATTAGGAATCCTTCATAAATTTAAAGATCTTGGTTTAAAGGTACAATCGTTTAAAGTAGGGCCAGATTTTATAGATCCGGCCTATCATACTTTTGTTACTAACAATCCTTGTTATAATTTAGATTCATGGTTGATGGGAGAAAGAGGAGTAATTAATACTTTGGAAAAATATACAAGAGGAAAAGACATAGCA
>JAATVJ010000042.1 GCA_014523515.1 Nitrososphaerales archaeon TH1177
GATAGCTGAAATAGTATTTTCTGCAATCAAAAGAGTATTTGGAGAGGACCTCTTATCAAAGAAGTTTAGTGCACAGAAAATTGAAGCCGGTCTAAAGATTATGCTTTACAATAAATATATCGCATTGTAAACACAAACAAAAACCAGATCAAATTCAAGCATAAAAGTGAACAATGATGAATTAAGCTACAGACTAGTTTATATATATACTCTATATATACTCGTTAAAGAAGAATTCCATAAAAAGATGACTAATTGGCTACGAGCGCAGATTAAGCTTTTAGTCACAACTTAAGCATTTGAAATTTTAATATCAATTAAATGTTGAATTAAATTTTACTAATTGGTGGTATTTAATATGTATTAATAAAAGGTGAACTTACTTCATTAACTTGTTGTCAAATTATAGTAACTTTATTTTTGGAAAAATAAGAAAAAAATTAGTTATAGATTGACGAAATTTTACTAGAATCACATTTTTGGCAGATTTTTAAATTAGGTATAAAAAAACGTTCTCCGCAAATATTACATAATGAGAAATTGAGAGTGAGATGAAAGAATGGAAGATTAGCAGAAGATTTGACAATCTTTTTTATATCTTCAATATTAGCAATATTAGTGATATCAACATCAATGGAGACTCCCTTTAAAAGGTTCTCAATGGATGAATAATATTGTATTACAGAATCTATATCAAAAGAATTTGAAAGAATATCACTACCATCAATTTTCAATCCTTGAGAGTAAGATATTTTATTTTCGTCATTTTTTATTGTTATTGATTTTCCATATTTCTCATTATCCAAGTCTTTAAATCTATAAGCACTTTCATCTTTTAGCATTGTTATTCCAATTTCTGCATTTTCTTGATTTTCTTTTCTTTGCTCACTGATTATATCAACAGCAGTATGAATTATTTTTTTAATTACATCATTGCCATTATTTTCATGACTATATCCCAAAATATCATAAACAGATTCCTGAATACCTACTAAATTAATCATAGCTTCAAGTTTTCCCATTCGTAAACTAGATGTTGTCTGGCTTACTATAGGAGTTGTCCCTTTTTGAATTAAATCAGAAATTGAGAGAAATCGTTGAGAGATTATAGAAAGAAGAGGTTTTAATAATAATACAAGTCTTGCTCTAAAATAGGTTTCATCTTTATTTGATTGGTATGCTATTCGTGGAAGATTAATTGATAAAGATTGCAATGTCACAACTGTACTTTTACTGGAGATTCCTTCGGATTTACATAAACCATGTCGTCCACGAACCTTATCTTTTGAAAATGATATTATTCCTCCCGCTTTGGTAAGTTGTATAAGTTTGTCTATAAAAGGATCAAGACGAAAAAGATCATCGTAAACAATCGAAAGGGCAATAGTAGGAAGGGGTGTACTTGTTATATATTTTTGATATCCTTCAAAAAATGAATTCACAATGAACTCATCATAATTACTTAAATTAATTGACAATGTGATATTAGGAGAAAAGCATCCATATGATGAAATAGTAGAGGTTAAAAAGAAAAGGTTTGCTATGCTATCTTTCATATTTGTACTTTCTTCGATTTTTTTCTGGATAAAATCCAAAAATCCTTCAATAACAATTTCTCTAGATGCTTCTCGACTTAATAAAGAAAAAATAATTGCAACAACAGATTCCGGTGTTTGGAAATTATTTGAGTGAAAAATTCTTGATACCGTTAAATATCGTCCTTTAATATCTTTAAAAATCTCTAAAATAGAATCCATATTGATAAATATGACATCTGGAACAATATTCCAAAACCCACTTTTCCCTATATTAATCTCACCTGTTAAATGCATATCAACAATATCCTTTGGTAAAGAATTGTGTAAAAGATATTCAGTGAAAATATATTGAGATGTCTTCACAACCAGATCGGGAATTTCCATATCGCTTGTACTAGTTTCATGAATAAGAGATATCATATCAGAGGGTGGAAGTCCCAATCGAGCAAGTTTCGTTCTATATTCATCATATCCATGATCAATTAATATTGAATTAGTAGTTTCCCTTATTAGTGAAGAGGTAAGGTAAGATGTTTGTAGTTTGTAAATTTTATTTTCAACTTCTTCTGTAATTTTATGCGCAAGTTCTAAAGGCATATTAGCTTCTCTCACTAATGATTGAATTATTTTATTAGAATCAAATTCTTCAATCGACGGTTTGGTAGTTCTAACATATAATTTGCCACTTTCAATAATGGATCTTTCTTCTATTTGCCTAGCTAGGCTTAATACTAGTTTTCCTAAATTAGTAATTGTATACCTTCTTTCTGCTTTATTAAGAGAAACCAAGGATTGACGAAGTAACTTTCTTAAATGATATGCAAATTTACCAGATTCTTTTTTAGACTTAAATCCAGCAAGTGATTTTAATTCAGAATAAGTCAAAGGACCTTTTGAATAGAGAATTCTAAGAATATCTATACGATTTGGACTTGCCATAACAGAAAAAATCATCCTGACCCTTCGCGAGGC
>JAATVJ010000357.1 GCA_014523515.1 Nitrososphaerales archaeon TH1177
ATCTATATAATAAAATTATAAAAAAATAAAATAAAATTAAAATTATTTCTTACTACAAATCACTAACGCACTATAACTTGTTTCCCTATTAAGATTATGTAGAAATCCATATGAACTATATTTTACGTTTCTCAATTCTAAGTTTGGATTTTCTGATAAAAATGTTGTTATTTTTTCTCCAAGACTTTCAGGTGAGTCACTTTCAAATCCTCTAATATAAATATTGAATTGTGTTACATTTGCTTGATTCAATTCTTGTAATAATTACCATAATAAGACTTATAAAGTAATTATAAATTTTATTTCTGATTATCTGATTTCTATATTGAATATAATAATTTTACGAAATAAATGTAATTATAATATAGATTTTAGTGAATGACATTAGTAATGGTTATTCTAGTAAATCAGACTTTTTTGGTAATGAGCCTGGTAAATTTGCTTTAGTGTATTATCAAGATTTTTGACCTAGAAACAAATTTCTGATTTTCCATAAGGTCCGTTTAATTTTTAATAAATAATATTAATCAATTTTTTATTGTACTCATTTTACTATTAGTTACTTTGATACCCATTTTAAAAACCATATTATCTATCTTAGATTCTCATTTTCTTTAATAGTATATCTTCTATCTTTCCAATTAATAGCATCTTTACTTCCAGAATTAATTATAGATGTTAAAAATGCAATAAATACAAAAGAACATGCTAATGGAAAACCTAATGAATAAAGGGGATTTTGAAGTATTGAATATTTTAATTCTAATATACTGGTTATTATCAATAATAATATTGATGTTATAGTTACAGATAACAAAACTAGACTTAAATAGGTCATTTTAGATGTAATATGCTCTTGTTCTAATACCATACTAATGGAAAAAGGTAATACAATTAGAGGTAGTAAGAGTAAAAGAAATGTTGCAATCACCATTAAATATGCATTTATTTTTTCTCTATTGTATAGAGAAATCATTAATCGTCTAAGTCCATGCCAAAGAGTTGAAGGATCTCTTGCCCATACTGCATGTATATGGTCTTTTCCATGAACTACATTAAGTTTAAAGCCTTGCTCTTTTACTTTTCTTCCCAAGGCACCATCTTCTACAATTTCTTTTCTTACTGCTTTATGAGTACCAATTGCCTCATAGGTTTTTCTTGTTATTATAAAAAAACTACCAAAGAAGTATCCTATCTTGCTATTTGGATTATTTGCATTTAGTGCTGAATACTTAGCCAAAGAAAGAGTCCAAAGTATAGGCAGAGTAATCTTTGTCCAAAGATCAGCTGCCAATATTTTTGGTATTGCAGTAAGAGCATCAAGCTCTTCAGCTAACAAATGGGTTACTGCTAAAGAAATAGAAGTAAAGGAATGAATAGTATCTGCATCAGTAAAAAGGAAAAAGTCACCTGTTGATTTAAGATATCCTTGGTAGCAAGCCCAATTCTTTCCTGTCCAACCATCGGGCTTGGGTTCTGCATTAATATGAATAACTTTAGAATTCGCTTCACTAAAATTCTCAATTAATTCGCCCGTCCTATCAGATGAAGAATCATTAATTACAACTATTTCATAATTGGAATAGTCTTGTTCAATTAAAGTCTTAAGACATTTCTGTATGTATTTTTCTTCATTTCGTGCAGGAAGAATTACACTCACTTTGGGGAAGACTATATTTTTAGAGGTTTTGAAAGATTGTAGTTTAGGGACCTGTGTTAGAAATTTTATGGTATAAATAAGAAAGTATATCCATGAAAAGAAAATACTAGAAATAATAGCAATTAAAACTATTAAAATAGCATAATTATATTCCATCAATTAATATCAAGATACTATCTTTTTATTAATAGATTATTTTTATATAGTTCTACTTTATTCTATATTTACAAATGCCTTCAGAATTTTATCATCAAAAATAGATTCTTATTACATTTTCAAATATTTTTCTATTGTAGGTTAATGTTAGAAAAGGATTGCAGACTTATTCCACTTCTACATTTGAACTGAAAACTGGCTATAACAAAGTACACAATGCTGATTTGCTTTTACAATAAATAGTTATAACCATTTATTTAAAAATTTGAGATAAAAGTATCTCAAAGGCCAAAGATGAGTGAATCCATTATCATGTATTGGCCAATGAGATCTAAGATTAGTTTTTTTAACAATAACAATAGGAATAGTAGTATATAAGAATATTTATAGATAATTAACCATGGCCTGAACGATATCATTGGGTTTATAGGATAAGAAGATTCAGACTATGACGTTGATATTGACTTGATAGTTTTCCTATGATTGATCCAGGATAACCTAACGATAAAAGTATTATTAGTTATAAAACTCTTCCTAGTTACTAAATCTGCAAATATATTTAATCAAATATGAATAAGTAATTCTAATTTAATTTTTAATAATTGTATTTAACATCATCATTTCTTTGAATTTACTATTTCTTGGTTTCCCTCTTAATCTGTATCCACAACAAGGACACCATGGACCTTGCCAATAAATAAAAATTTGACAGACCTGACATCGTTTTTGTCCTATTGTATAACGTTGTCCACTTTTTGGTTTTATTGCTTTATGACGTGTACATATTCCCTTACATACCAATTATTACTATAAAAGATGAAACTCCTCTTAATAACCTATCTATGCTATATAAAAGGAATTCGAATTCATTTTTTTATATGTGTTGAATTTAACTTATCATTATCATAAATAATCTCTTTTTCTTCTTTACTTGTTGCTTAAAAGTCCAACTTAGAATAATATTAATGGAAATAAAGCGTATTCTAAAAGAATAGAAAAGTTTTTGACGAATAAATCAATATTACCATATTAATTGAGACGAGAAATAGATTATAATTTACAGCAATTAGTAAGGAAGTATCAATTGAAGATAAGAGTATTAAATTTCTATTAGATAAAATTGTAGATATAGAAAATATTTTTTGGTAATAATTGTTATATCATATAGGATGATCAAAATCTCGAATAAATGATTTGAAATCAGAAA
>JAATVJ010000358.1 GCA_014523515.1 Nitrososphaerales archaeon TH1177
TCGGGCCCGGAGGGATTTGAACCCTCGGCCTGACGCTTAGGAGGCGTCTGCGCTATCCATTATGCGCCGTTATTGTCTGCGCTACGAGCCCAGAATAATAAAAATATACAAAGCATTAATTTAAGAGTTATAGTTATAAACTTGATTCCACAAATATAATAAATTAAAATAAATCTGATCATGTTGAGAAATATTTAGTAGAAAATAATTAATACTTTAATATTTTATTGTAAACAACTTTCAGCAAATTTACTAATATAAAATCTATTATGATATTAGAATAAAAATGAATGAAAAGATAAGTTACAAAAAGCAAGAACAATAAAATTTCATAGCTAGAGAGACTAACCAATGGCTAAATCATATTCAACAACAAAAAACAGTAACTAATTGAAATATATATGATAAAGTTAATATTTAGACACTTTTTAGATTAAAATTAATAAAGAGTATATTTCATTAATATAAATATAGATATAATAGTTTATATCTTATTGTAGAAAAGTTTTCTAATAAGAGGAAGATTGTAAGAATATGTCTAGCCCAAATGATATATTAAATAGATTATTTAAAGAAACTACACCACAGGATAGACTTTATCCAAAAAAAGATAAGGAAATTCAAGGATTTGATTTAGAAGAAATTTTAAACACTAATATTTACAATGTAATGCTAAATAGACGTTCACAAAGAAAATTTGAAGCAAGAGAAATAGAAGATTGGAAATTAGAAATAATTTTTGCTGCTGCCGATACGGCTCCTACAGCAGGTGGATTCCAAGGATTTGAAATATTTCATATTAAAAATTCTGATATAAAGTTAAAATTGGTTAGTGCAGCAAATAATCAGCCATATGTAAATGCTCCTCTAGTATTGGTATTTTGTATGAACCCCACCAGAGTTAAAATGAATTTTGGACCAAATATCTTAAAGAAATTTTCAATTCAAGATGCAACATTAGCTGCAGCATATGCACAATTAGCTGCTCATTCGCTTGGTCTTAGTTCTATTTGGATTGGAATGATTGATGAGAAAAAAGTCATGGAAGCAATAAATACCGATCTTATTCCTTCATCTATTCTTTGTATTGGTTATCCAAAAAAACTTTTACAACCTAAACCAAAAAGAGCATTATCAGAATTGATTCATGTGGTATAACAATCTGCATCAAGTTTATTAAAAAATATTATAATTGCAATAGATAGTTTAATAATATATATATATTAAAATAAAATAATTTTTATTGGAATTATAGAATATAGTGTATACTGACTATTTATTCTGGGCATAGCCATTCTATAACTCTTTCAATATTATTACTCTTTAAATCAATACGAATAGGTCCAAGAGGAGATTCAGATTCATCTTCAACCAATACCATGACTCCTTTAGTTGCTACTTGCTTGTTAATATAAAACCAAGTAGAATATTCATATAAATTATAAAGCAATAATCTACGTAATACAGAAGTGATATATCTATCGCGGGCTTGATTATAAATTATATTTAGAACTTCCAAATTCTTAGATTTACCAATAATGCGATCGCCATACCTAAATTCTAATTTTATTCCTTCTAAAAGAGAATTAATACTCTTGATTATTATATCATAAGATTCTGTAGGATTAACTTTACAAGATACTTCTATGTCCATTTCTAGATTCGGAAATTTTGTTTTTCTAATATTTTTTTAATACTTTAACCACTTAATGAAGATATCCATTTTTTTGCTATAGATTTAGCCTTTTCCTTTAATTGCTCTATAGTTATTTCATTATTAGATATCATTTCATCTGCAAATGCTATTGCTTCACTTACTCCAACAGATAATTCTCTTTTATCTCTGATTAAACAATCTGCAAGACTATAAGGAGCATCAAGTCTAGATCGATTTTTTAAGTGTCTAAATCTAGTTAGGACCGATCCATGTATTGCTAGAATTTTTACTATTCCTATTGTTTTTAATAATTCTATTTCATGGATACTTCTTATACCATCGATGATAAATTTGTCAAATGAGGAATCAAAATATTTTTCATTTATTTGATTAATTACAAGTTGAGCTATTGCACCTGGACCATGTTTCTTTCTTAAATCTAACATTAGATTTCCTAAATTTTTATCATTTAATTCTAAGTTTTTTCTGTTAGCTTCCATCCGAATACAATCTCCCATATTTATTAATATAAAACCTTCATCTTTTATTGCTTCTGCTACTGTAGATTTTCCTGCCCCAGGCATACCTGTTAAACAAATTATAAATTTTTGTTTGATATATTCTTCACCATAATTATTGTAAAATAAATTGTAAGTATTTTATCAACTTTTTCATCAAAGTAATATTATATCAAAGTAAATAAAGGCTCTGTTAAGTTGAGGAAAATTTATGAATTAAATTATAAAATTCTTCTGAAATTGAGCATAGAACATAATATAAAAGTAGAACATACCTATTACTTTATCCTTAAGTTAACAGGGCCTAAATAAACAACAATAATCATCGGCAAAGTAAAAATTTTATATACTTTTCAGAATTCCCATTTAATAATTATGAATTATCAAATTTTTGATTTAGAAAAGGTAATCTTAGCAGTGCCTAATTCTGGATACTTTCATAATTTCTTGAACATAGAAACTATGGAAGTGGGTATAATAAATTTAAAAAAAGGTCAAAAAGATATCCAACAACCTCATTCATTTGATGAAATTTACTATATAATAAGTGGAAAAGGAACAATAGAGATAGACGGAATTAAAAATGATGTTAATCCTGGAAAAATAATTTATATTCCAAAAGAGGTTCATCATTCATTTCATGCCATTGGTGATAAAATAATTGCCTTGTACGTAATAACAGGTTCTTTCTGAAACTAGTATAGATTATATCACCAATTAAAGTTAGACAATTAATTAACTGATAAATAATAATAATAATAATATTGTTATTAAAAAGAAAAATACAAATAAGATAGAATTTCCTTCATTATTATGCCAATAACTGATGCTACTAAAAAACAAATAGCACAACAGCGGAGATTATTTTACAAGATATGTTTTAAATGTGGAGGTAGAAACCCTCTTTCTTCTGAAAGATGCAGAAAATGCCATAGTCA
>JAATVJ010000359.1 GCA_014523515.1 Nitrososphaerales archaeon TH1177
CTTTAGGTTCTTTTACTCTAGACATATCTGCACTTTCATCAAGGTACATTTTTTTGATAATCCATAAATAATAACCTAATGATAATGCACTATTTAATAAACCAGCGATCGCTAAATAAGGACCCCATGGTATTACTGTTCCACTGTCAATTGCAGATTGAAAAATTACTAATTTACTCCAAAAGCCATTTAGGGGAGGAACACCAGCTAGCGCCAATAAGGATATAGCTAATGCAATTGCAGTAATTGGCATTCTTTTAGCCAATCCTGTATATTTTTCTAGACTATAACTCGCTAATGCTACTGCAACAGCAGCAATAGCTAAAAATGATGCAGATTTCATTACAGCGTGGTTAAGAATATGGAATAAAGAACCATCCAAAGCAGAAGCTACATATGGTGCTAGTGCTAATCCAATCAGAATATAACCCGCTTGAGCCATACTTGAATAAGCCATAATTCTTGGTACACTTTTTTGTAAAAGAGCACCGAAATTACCAACTGTCATTGTAATAACTGCTAAAATAGCAAGAACTATACTCCATTCTAGTCCTAGAGCAAATATTCCGATTACTATTACTCTAATGGCAGCTGCGAATCCTGCTTTTTTTGTTCCTGCAGCCAGCAAGGCACCTATTGTTGTTGGAGCGCCTTCATATGCATCAGGAAGCCACATATGAAATGGGACCAATCCCATTTTAAAGCCAAAACCAGCAATAAATAATCCTATTGCAAGATAAGAAATAGGAATAATACCTCCAAGAGAAGTTTGGTTTTGAGGTAATGCAGAAAGTTCAGCAAGGATTGTTATAGAATCTCCAATATTTGTCGTGCCCGTAACTGCATAGACTAACCCTATTCCAACTACAAGTAATGCAGTTGATAGAGCTCCAAACATAAAATATTTTATTGCTGCTTCATTGGAAATAGGATCCTTCTTTGAAAATGCGGCTAAAGCATAAGTTGGTATAGACATAAGTTCCCAAGCTACAAACAACATTACAAAATCAGTTGAATAAGCGATCAATATCATTCCGATGGTCGATAGTAAAATTAATGAATAATAAGAAGAGTAATTGGAGATTCCTTTCATATAGTCCCATGAACTAGCGGACACCATTATAGAAACAATTAAAAGAGAAATTGCAAAGAAGGAACCAAACATATCGTCAGTAATCACATCCTTACCAAAACTCATTGCAGGAAGAGGCTCACCTCCTAGTACTCGAGAAATTACAATAAGTATTGCAAGAATAAGAGTTGCAAAAGTTACAAGACTAAATAATTTATTTCTCCTTTTTCCTTTTTCCTTTTTCACAGCATCAATGATAGGAATTCCAAGTCCAACTGAACCTAGCAGTATAATTATTATAATTGGTGTAGAAGAAATATCAATCATTTTTTATCTCACTTTTTTCCTCCTATATTAAGAATAGCATAATCAAAACAATAATTATGCCAGCCGCAAAAACAAAAAGATATGTTTGAGTAACTCCTGTCTGTGTATATTTTACCCATTTGGATAAATAAGCCATAGAATATTGTAATGCAGGATTAATTCCTTGTGCAATAATATTTTCAAAGTATCTCCAAATAATTTTAAATATTCTTATAGGAATTTTTACAAATCCCCAATAAATCAAACTATTAAGATACCATCTATTATACAAGAAAAACCATGCCTTTTTGATAAAAGGATATTGTGAAATAATATTGGGATCCTTTTTCCTTATAATATAGAATATAATCCCTAATCCAGATCCTATACCAAAAGCTACAAATGATGAAACTACTGCAATGGGATTTATTGCTATTGATGTTTCTCCTTTATTTTGCTCAAAGTCATTAGAAGAAATATGTAGACCACCTTCTTCCCCTATACCAAATGAGCTTGCAAGGTAAGAGGACATTATAGAATGAATCTCTGCTTCAAAGAGAAATCCAACTAACCCAATAAGGATAGTAGCAATTGCCAAGATTGCAAAAGGAACCCACATTAATGGACTAACATGATAAATTTTATGTTTTGGTCCTGTTTCCCTATCATGGTTCTCATTTGAAACTTCAGATGTTGAGGATGAATGAGATTGTAGAGAAGAATGTTGTTCAATGGCTAGTATATGCTTGCTTTTAGTACCGAAAAATACCATACCTACCATCCTAAATGTATAGAATGCAGTCATTATTGCAATTATAAATGCAATGAAGAAAAGAGCTCCTCCTGAAGTTGATCCTGATTCTAATAATGCAGCAAAAATTGCATCTTTACTCCAAAATCCAGAGGTGATTAAAGGTGCCCCTGCTAAGGATAGACTTGAAAGTAACATAAAGATAAAGGTCTTTTTCATATTTTTAAGTAATCCTCCCATGTCTGTCATGAATCTGGTACCTACGGCATGCAATATGGCACCCGCTGCCATGAACAATGATGCTTTAAACATGGCATGACTCATCAGATGAAAGAATCCTGCAGTATAGCCATCAACGAATTGAGTAGAAAGACCAGCTATACCCAATGCCATCATCATATATCCGATTTGAGAACCAGTAGAATATGCCAAAACCTTTTTAATTTCAGGATTAACAATTGCTTGTGTTGCAAGTAGGAAGGCAGTTATTGCACCTACCCAAGCAACCACCTCAAAGAAAGCTGCAGCATCAAAAGCAGCTAGGGCAAAGAATAATGGACCAATTCTTGCAACAAGGAAAACACCTGCTTTAACCATGGTAGCTGCATGGATCAATGCAGAAACAGCAGAAGGTCCAGTCATGGCCTCCAACAACCATTCATTCAATGGGAACTGGGCAGATTTTCCTATTGCACCTCCAAAAAGTAAAACAGCAGCAGGTATCAATAGATTTTGTTCCATCATAGAATGAGCCCAAGTTTGATCAGCTAAAAGTTCTTTAAATCCAAAAGTTCCTGAATGCATAAAAATTAAAAACATGCCAGTAAGCATCATAACATCTCCAGCTCGTGTCATCAAGAATGCCTTTATTCCGGCATGTGTTGGAGATGCCCACATTGCTATACCTTTAACAATATGACCTTCTTTTCCAACATAGTCTTTTTTTCTATCGGCATACCAGAATCCAATTAATGCATATGATGCAAAACCAACACCTTCCCACCCAAAAAATACCATTAAAAGATTATCTGAAAGTACAATCAATTGCATTGATCCTATAAAAAATAACATAAAAAACCAATATCGTGTTAGGTCTCTATCTCCATGCATATAACCTACAGAATATACAATAATTAAGAATGAGATCCATCCAACAAGATTTGTCATAATAATAGATAGAGGATCTGCCAGAGTCCCAGCTTTGATATTTAATGCAGAGATCCATGGAATCTGACTATGGGTTTCACCCCCAGCGGTAGCCATGGGAATTAAAGTAGCAGCAAAGATTGCACTTATTAATGCAAATCCCACAGCAGCAGAATTGGAAATTCTATAACTCTTTTTTGCTATTGCTGGTATTAATGCCGCACCAACAAATGGCAAAATCCAAACTAGCCAAACATTTATTGCAATTCCCTCAAATCCTATTGATTCTACTACTACCATTTTTTTCCCTTTTCCCCCTTTTTAGTTGATCTCCAAATTATTGGTATTATTTACATTTACATTGTAAATAACATCATAACGATAATCATTATCCACAACAAATCTTTCATTTTGCTTTTTTAAATCAATTGTAGAAGATATTCCTTTAGTATTTATATCATTAATTATTGGAAGAGAAGAAACATCTGGAGTATCCGAGAAAATTGCCTCTGTATATCCAATTACTGGGTTAATCATAGGATCAGGATAAACTCCTAGGAATAGTGTCAAAGCAGTAATGAAAACCATTGGCACTATTGCATATCTATTGACATCTTGTAATTTTTCATATTGAGATAAGAGTTTACCAAAAAATATCTTTCTGTACATATTTAATAAATATGCGGAAGTCAAAATTGTTGAAAAAATTGCTAATGAAAACAAAACTACTCTAAATGAATCCATATTTTCAATTCCGGTTTGTAATGCTCCATTAAATAGAATCCATTCAGCCATAAATCCGCTTGTTGGTGGTACACCTATCAATGTTAATATTGCAATCATTGCAATAGTAGCTGTATATGGCATTTTCCTTGCAATTCCTCCTAAATTAGACATACTTCTTGTACCTGTTTTCATGATTATGGCACCAGCCATCAGGAATAGTATTGTTTCGCCAATAGCGTGTGGGATCCACATTAACGTCCCTCCAGTTATTCCTAATATGCTTTGACTACCTAATCCAAAGATTATGTAACCCATATGACTTATACTAGAATATGCCAGTAATTTTTTAATATCATCTTGCATCAAAGCCATTGCACCGCCATAAATCATTGTGATTACTCCCCATAAGTTTATGTATATACTATAATCCGAATACGAGACAGAGAGAAGATCTATCCAAATTCTCAACAAGGCATACACTCCTATACCACTCATGGGTCCAGCAATTAATGCAGAAATTGGAGTAGGAGATTCTGCATATGTATGAGGAATCCATATATGGAGAATGAATACACCTAATTTAACTGCAATTCCAATAACAACAGCAAATACAATAAGAGTCATCCACTGTGACGGAATATTGGATACATTTGCCTTAATTGTTTCAAAATCGAAACCTCCAGCGAATAACCCCATTGCAAGCAATCCCAACAACAATAGAACTGCTCCCACGTGTGTCCAAAAAAAGAACATAAGAGAAACTCTTTTTCTAGTAGAATAACCATATAGTGCTATTAAGAAGAATGCAGGAATAAGCATTAATTCAAAAAATACATAAAATTCAATGAGATTAGTTGCAAGAACTGTCCCTACCATTCCCATAGCAAAGGTGAGAAAAAGAGCATAATACAGTCCCATTTGAGTATTAATATATTTATTAGAAAATGGTTCGATACTGTAAAGAGTTTCAACTTGACCTTCTTTGTTGCTACTAGAAAAATTGTTTTTTGTTAATTTTTCTTCCTCATAATAATCCCCATCACGCTTCTCAAAGGTCGAACTACGAAGATTATCAAAATTACCTGCAATTTTTCTAACCATATAATCTCTGGAAAATATCGCTATTGCAGCTGATAAGACATATATGGTTATAGCAAATTGGGAACTGAGTCCATCAAGTTTTAATCCAAAATTACCAAATTGACTCCAAATATATGATTCTTCATAAAGAGGATTTTCTTTTGATATAGTAATTGCCGGTATAATCAATAAAATTGTAGAGATAACCAAAATACCAAATGAAAACCAAGCAACAATATTGACTCCTTTTCTTTTTCCTATAAAGTAAGCTAATGGTGATAGAAGCAAAGGTAAAAACACAGACGCCATTAAGATTCCCGATTCAGCAGCCATCTAATTTTTTACTCCATTTACAAATAATACTATATTAACAACGTCCACATGATTAACAATATTCATCTCATTAACCTCGTAAATGTTTGTATTCTGCTACGTCAATTTCTTTGTGAAGCCTATAAGCGATTATTATTATTGCCAAACCTACAGCAACTTCTGCTGCAGCTATAGCTATTGCAAATAAGGCAAATACCTGTCCTTGTATATCACCCAAATACCTTGAAAATGCAATTAAATTGAGGTTTGCAGCATTTGCAATAATTTCTATTGCAAAAATCATTCTTATTGCGCTATGCTTTACAATAAGACCATACACACCTATGCCGATCAGAATGATTGAAACAGTAACAAAATTAATTAATTCAGTCATTAATCATACTTGCTCCTCGCTTTTTTTATCCAGATAGGTAGTTTCATATTGAGTATTTGGCGATGACATTTGGGATCGAGGATCAACGTCTTCCTTTCTTGCAAGTGATAAAGCTCCTATAATAGATCCAGCCAGAGTTAAACCAAGTAATATAAACGGAAGTGAATAATACGTTAACATCTCATTACCAATTTTATTTACTATATTTTCCATTAATGGACTAAATTCAGCTTTTGAGAATTCTGAACTAAAAAGAATAACACCCATCCCTACCATCATCAATAACGAAAATATTAAACCTGCTATCTGTCTTCCTCTGTCTTCTTTAGCAGTAAATAGAGATTGAGTTCTAACTAACATTACAATAAAGATTACCAAAACAGCAACAGCTCCAACATAAACTGTAATTTGAAACATTGCAACAAATGGAGAATCAAGTAAAATAAAAAATCCTGCAATTCCAAGCATTGATATAGCTAAAGAAATTGCACCATAAATAATTTCACGGCTTTCCAGAGCAAATAAAGCCGATCCCACTGTTAAAACAGATAAACCTATAAAGGCTATATCAACCATGAGATGCTCCTCTTTCATCAATCTTTATTTCTACTGTTCCATCATACTTTGGTTTTACTGCTAATTGTGCTGGTGTATATATCAAATGTTCTTTTGTAAATGACGCTAATTCAAAATCATTAGTCATATATAATGCATAGAAGGGGCAAGCATCTACACATAATCCACAAAAAACACATTTTCCATAATCTATTTGTGGCATTATACTTTTCTTGTTTTGTTTCCATTTTTCATTTACTTTTACCATTTCAATTGCTTCAGCTATTCCTTCACAAGTTATTGCACATAATTGACAGCCAGTACATTTCTCATGGAAGAGAATATGTCTGCCTCTACTACCTGCAATTCCTACTCCTCTCTTTGGGTCAAATTGGTAACCATCTCCTACAAACTTCAATTTCTGTTCTGGAAATCGTAATGTAAATCTTTTAATGAGAAGATGCTTAGAACCGGATTCTATCGCTTTAATAAAGCCAGTTGCAGTAGACGTTTTTTTAATAATTGATGATGACATATTATACTACTGGAACCCTCCTGGAGTAATTACTCCGCCATATATAAGTGCCAAGACGATGAACATATTGATAAAAGAAAGGACTATTAATTTGTACCATCCTGTATGTAAAAGAATATCTATTCTTATTCTTGGATTAATTCCTCTAGGAAGTAATATTAACATGATCATACCAAAAGTCTTTATTGTAAACCAGAAAATTCCATTTACAACAGTCGCATTATAAATTTTCTCGCCACTAAAATTAGGAATGAGTTCTTGAGGAAATATTTGTGGTCCCATCCAACCACCCAAAAAAAGAATAACAAATAGAGCGGCTAAAACATATAATTTGAGATAAGTTCCTAATTGTATCAACCCGTAAATCATACCTGAAGTCTCGGTAAGCCATCCAGCAACAATTTCGCTTTCTGCTTCTGGCAAATCAAAAGGAACTCTTTCCAACTCGGCTAAAGATGAAATATAAAAAACAAATGCACTTATCGGGGCAATTGCAAAAAACCAAAATGCGTATTGTGACTCCACAATATCTGTTAGATTTAAAGAACCAGCAACAAGTACAACTGAAAGAGCAGACAGAATAAAAGGTATTTCAAATGCAATCAGTTGATGTAGCGCTCTTAGACCTCCTATGAATGGGTATTTACTATTACAAGACCAAGAAAAAAGTAATGCAATTAATGGAAAGAATCCCAATACAGCAAAAATGGCTAAAAGACCAACGTCCAGATCAGCAACAACCCAACCGGGAGCTACTGGAATAAAGGCTGTTAAAGCAGCTGCTGTGGCCACAAAAAGAACCGGACTACTCCAAAAAATAGGTTTATCAGCTCCAGATGGAGCAATGATCTCCTTCGAAATTAACTTTAGACCATCAGCCATCAATTGTAAAATCCCTTCAACTTTTCCTGCATAGAGGGGTCCTACCCGTAATTGCATTTTAGCAAGAAATTTTCTTTCAATAAAAATAGTTGCCGCTGCTATTAATGCAGCATACATAAATCCTGGAAATACGGCTGCTCTAAAGATATCTGTATGAATTAAAAAATTAATTATTGGAATTGTACGGGTAGGATCCACAACCATTGAGAAAAAAAGATAAGGTGTAAGTACTTCTCCATTAGAATAAGGAAGCGGAACATAAAATAAAATGATAAAAATTAAAGGTAGACCTACTAGTGTAACTATTACTAAGACCCAAAATATTAACCAAACAAGAGAGCCAACAAAATTACCAAAGCTATAATCTTTAGGAGCTGTAGCCATTTTTATCTATCCGCCTCCACTGGCCAATAATTTAATGCCCAATATATAGATGGCATATCTCCAAGTTTTGAACCTACTAATAGATGAGGTAAAGCCAAAATGTTTCTAAAGGATCCTACCGATATCTTTACCCTATAGGGCCTAGAAGAACCATCACTAACTATATAGTAAGATAAAGCACCTCGACCAGACTCAACTCTTTTGTAGGATTCACCAACAGTGCCTTTGGGATTGGATTGCAATTTTACTCTCACTTCTCCTGATTCAGGCATCTTATCAAGCAATTGACGAATAATATTACAAGATTCACGCATATCTAAAAAAGGAACATATGCTCTTGCAAACGAATCACAGGTTTTCATATATTGAACTTTAAAATCAATTTCGTCATAAACATCATATGGTTCTACCTTTCTAACATCGTAAGGAATTCCTGATCCTCTTAGAACTGAACCTGTAACTCCCAATTTTATCGCATTTTCTTTAGACAGTATACCTACATTTTCTGTTCTTTGCCTAAATAAAGGATTATTATAAAAAATATCCTCATATTCTTTTAATCTTTTTTCATAATAAGACACATATTTTAAACATTTTTCCTTAAAACCATCAGGAATATCATTTCGTACACCACCAGGAATATTAAAGGCATGAGTGACCCTTGCGCCAGTAAGAGCTGCTAGCAAATCAATAAATAATTCTCTATCACCAGCTGGCCACATAAACATTGTAGAATGTCCTAAAAATATTCCATAAATTGCAAGCCAGTATAATGTATAAACCTGACGATTGAGTTCAGATGCAATAGCTCTAATGAATTGGCCTCGCCGTGGTACTTCGATTCCAAGCAATTCTTCCACAGCAAGACTATAAGAATAAGTGATATGTGTTGAATCATGAATTACGGGGCGTTCTAAATGGGGAATATTTTGAATAAAGTTTCTATATTCACACATTTTTTCTTCTCCTCTATGAACATAGCCCGGATCGGGATCACAATAGACAATATAATCTCCATCGAGTTTGATTATAAATCTAAAGTGTCCAGAACCTGGATGTTGAGGACCAACACTTAAGGTCATTAAATTTTCTTCAGAAGATTCTCTAACAACTTCTAATCCCAATTTTGTAGTATCTTCTAATTTCTTTTCAAAGGAATCATTAATTTTATTGTCCAAACTAATTTACCTTCCTTTAATTCTAAAATCCTTTCTTAATGGAGGAATATCAGCCCAATCTTCAGGAAGAAGGAAGCGTTCATTTCGTGGATGCCCTTGAAAGTAAACACCTAACATTTCATAAGTTTCCCTCTCATGGTATTCTACACTTTTAAAAAGAGGAAGCAAAGACGGTAAATAAGCGGAGTCTCTATCAGTTTTGGTAGAAAGTGCAAATATAATTGGAGCAAGTTCTTCTCGCGAATAAGAGTTTAAATGATATATAACTTCAATTGCATTCTCATTTGGATAATCAGTTCCACAAACAGATTCAGCATGATCAAGGCCAAATTCATTTTTCAAAAAAGCTGCCACTTCAACAATATTTTTTGGATCAACGTAAACTTTAATTCTTTTAGGTTTTACGTAAATCAATTGAACTTTATCTTGGAATTTTGATGATAATTCATTATATAATGAATTTTCTATTTTGAGATCAGTTTCGAATTTTTTAATTTTGAGATCAGTTTCGAATTTTTTAATTTCTGAATCCTTATCGTCAATATTATTTGGACTTGTCATTTTATTTTAGACCTTTTTATTTTTTCTTGCAATAACATACAACCTTGAATAAGCGTCTCTGGTCTTGGTGGACATCCAGGAACATAAACATCTACAGGTATAACTCCATCTATTCCAGGCAAAACATTATAAGAATCAATATAAAGACCACCTGTAATAGCACATGCACCCATTGC
>JAATVJ010000360.1 GCA_014523515.1 Nitrososphaerales archaeon TH1177
CACCTTGACCTACTTGTTCCAGAAATTCCTTTCCGTAATCAATTGCTTTTTCATGAGAAGTATTAGCTTCTACAATAACATCAAAATGCATTATTCTTCCATCTTTTTTTGTTACATATGTATCATAAACTGCACATTCCATAGAAAGAATATTTATTTAGTAATATTTATTCTATTCACTAAATTTCTTTTTTAATGTTCATATCTAATAAATCTTTATAATAATTAAAAACAAATAAATAAGTAATAATAAAGTAATGTTTATTCTTCATAAAACCGAGGTTTAGTTTGCTGTTATGAAATCAAAAAAGGAAATTCGCAATAAAGAAAATGTAGAAAGACTTGAGAGTACAATTGCAACTTTGGAATCATTTAAGGAGAATAAGGATCTGCCACGAGCTATACGGAATCAAATAAAAGATATATATGATATTTTAAAAGAGGAAAAAAATGGTAGTATATCTGTTAGAGCCGCTAATGCAGTTAGTATGCTAGATAGCTTAACACAAAATAGACATATGGAATCACATATTAGAACAACTCTCTGGCAAGTAGTTTCAAAATTAGAAAGTATAAGAGAATCATAAAACGAGCATTTACCTATGACTTTCTATTAAATAATAAATAAAAATTGATCAAATTTTTAAACTTCAATAATATAAAAAAAGAATTAAAAAAAAATAATTTGAGATTGATTTTTGCTGCTGGAATTAGTTTAGTATTGGTTGGAATTATTTTAATTATTTTAATATATCAATTGCTATTAAATTAAATCTCTCAACAATAATTTTATATAATTTCATCTAGTTTGACTAACTAAAAAATAACAATTATAACTTTAAGATATAAACAATTCTTTAAATGAGTAAAAAAAAATCAAATTATACTATGATAATTCCTGGTGAACATGTTGCGTTTATAGAAGAATTTGAAAGTGGCAAAAACACTTTTGTTTTAGATGGTTCTATAAGATCACTGGGTTTAGGAATCAAAGAGTGTGATTTTAAAAAGAGACAAGTAACAATAGAAAGAAAGAAACAAGCAAACTTTCCACAAATAGGTGATATTATAATAGGATATATCGAAATGTTATTTGGTAGTATGATTTCTATCCGTATTCTATATCTCAATAATAAAAAATTTGATTCAGGTCTATCGGCTATTGCATCTACAAGGATAGTATCAGAATCAGGAGGATGGAATCATAGGAGAGATAGAGGCGAGAGAAGAGTCAAGTTCGTCTATAGAGTTGGAGATATAGTAAGAGGAAGAATCTTTAGCCTATTGAATTCTTCTGCTCATGCTACTATAAGCGATAAAGATCTTGGTATAGTCTATTGTATATGTTATATCTGCGGAGGTGATACTGTGAAATTAAATAATACAGTTAAATGTATTGAATGTGGAATGATGGAAGAAAAAAAACTAGCATCAGATTTTGGTAAAGAAATATTATTAGCATTAGAAAAACCAAGATAATGACATGTCTAATTATTTGAAAAATGGTTATTATTGTTATTATTTTTTAATAGATCCTAAATTTATTTTATTTTCTTATCAACTTTTTTTGGTAAAACAGATTATAGGATATTATGGTAATTTTCTGAAAGTGAAACAAGAAAGTTATTTGACTAATTTTTGGTGAGAAGATAATGACAACAAATTATAAAACGTATGAAAATAAAACGACTAAATCAATTTTTATTGTATTTTTAATATCATCTATCTTTATTTTGTCAAATATTTATCAAATAAATAATGTAGAAGCTCAAATTGGAAAATTCGGAACTTTTACTGGTGACAATTTTCAATATGTAAAAGATTCAGAAGCATTTCGATTAGACCAATTTTCAATTGCTGGTTGGTTTAAAACCAGTAATACTGATCCTACTGTTTCTTTTCTAGTTAATAAAGGTGGTTTTGGATCCGAAGCCCAAGGTGAAAACATGAACTATGGGATGTGGATAACTTATCTTGGTCACCTTCAAGCCGGATTTGAAGCAACAGATTCCTCTAATTATTTTGTTACCTCTAAAAATCCAGTGAATGATAACAAATGGCATTATGCTACAGTAACCTATGATGGTTCAATACTGAAGTTGTTTGTGGACGGTGTCCTAGATGCTAGTATAAATACTAATAATTCCAAACCTGATAATACAGCACAAAACAGAATTGCTATTGCTGCAAATTCTCTCTATAAAGATAAATTATATGTGGGTGACATAGATGAAGTTCGTATTTGGAATAAGGCACTCACTACTGCCGAGGTGTATGATGCATATACACAAAATAAATTCAATTTAGATGGCCAATTAGTATTTGTGTCATTTGGTGATAATACATCTTGTAAACCCGAAAAGGCTGTTGATGTTCATTCCATAGGGAATAATGCCAATCATGCCGAGCTTAATACGATTGATAGTAATTCATCTACACATTGGTCAAAATATGGACTTGATTCTTGGATTGAATTAGATTTGGGTAGTGAAAAGGAGATATGTGATATTGATATATCGTGGTATAAAGGGGATTTAAGAGAATATAAATTCACTATATCTGCATCTTCTGATGGTGAAATTTTCAGTAATCTCTTTTCTGGAACTAGCAGTGGTCTTGCTAATGGACCAGAAAAATTCGATATTCCTGATATTAAAACTCGATTTCTTAAAATCACTGTTAATGATAATTCTATGAATAATTGGTCAAGCATATCTGAGATTGATATTAATAATCCATTTGTTCCTGGTTCTCCTTCACCCTGTGCATCATTGAATATTCCTGCCGATCATGTTTCATCAATAGGTAATTCTCTAGCTAATCCTGAAGAAAATTCAATAGATAATGATATTTCTACAAAATGGTCTAATTTAGGATTAGGATCATGGTTACAGCTTGATCTTGGACAAGAAAAACAAATATGTGATATTGGTATTTCTTGGTATAAAGGAGATATTCGTGATATTGATTTCATAATTTCTGTATCATCAGAAGGAGATGATTTTAGGCAGATATATTCAAGCACTAATAGTCATACTACAGACGCCATTGAAGTTTATGATATCCCTGATACAGTTGGTAAATATCTTAGAATTACTGTTACTGGAAATAGTATGAATGATTGGGCTAGTATCAATGAAATTGATATATTTGCCAAACCGATTCAAATAGAGTCACTGACATCGACATCACTAAATATTATAACTCAAGTCATCAATAATAATGGCGGGAACAAACAAACTAAAGATTTTGTTGTATTAGTTAATGGTACACAGCCAACTCCAAATTCATTTCCTGGTAATCCTGATGGACAATATGTATCTATACAACCAGGAAACTATGAAATTCAAATAAAGAACTTTACTGAATATGAAACTACTTTATCAGCTGGATGTAAAGGTACAATAGGTTCAGGGGAAAACAGAGATTGTGTAATTACATTAGATGATATAGATCCTGCAAATGTATCTAGTGAATTAACAAATACCATTGATCTTCCACCAACAGCTAATAACCTTTCAACAATAACAGCTAATAACCTTTCAACAATAACAGCTAATAGATCTATAGATGATAGTAATATTAATAACAATGGAAAGCTAAAATCACTATCTAGGGAACCGACCTTAAATGTTTTATTAGAAGTAATAAATATTCATGGTGGAAATAAAAAGCCATTAGATTTTATAATAACAGTCAAAGGAGAGAATGCTGAACCTAGTTCATTTACAGGCAGTAATAGCTTCCAAAAAGTAACCATACAGACAGGCAGCTATGACGTTCAGATTAATAATACATTTAGTTATGAGATAAATAGAATTTCTGGATGTACAGGAGTAATAGAAAGAACAGACAAAACATGTATAATAGAATTAATTGATACTCCTAAACTTTCAAATAATACTGAAATAAGTTCTACTTCTAAAGATATAACACAATAAATCGAAAAACAAATTTAATTTTTTTATTTTTGTTTCTTCCTTAGGTAACTAAATGGATTATTTTCTAATTTTATTATATCTTTTACAAGTTGTTTCTATTAGAAAAAGATTTTATATTATTATAGTAATATTAGATATAAGTTTCATCCAGAGTGTATTAATACTTAAAAATATAAGATCGGTCGAGGTAAAAATATGCAAATGAAATTGAGATTTTTGATATTGTATAGTTTAATTTTATTGGTGTTTGTAAATAGCAGTCATCAATTCTTAAACTTAGTTTATGCACAATCAAATAATGTTTCCGATGCAACAAATATTGATACAGAAATAAATGATCTTTTAAATAAAATAGGAAGAGGAAATATAATAGATAGTACAATTGATTCATTAATGCAAGGTATGGGTTCATCACTTCCACCAAGTTCTTCTCCAAATTCATCACTTCCACCAAGTTCTTCTCCAAATTCATCACTTCCACCAAGTTCTTCTCCAAATTCATCACTTCCACCAAGTTCTTCTCCAAATTCATCTCCAATACCTAATACATCAAGTGATATTAAAAACGAAATTATCTCTATTTTAAAGAATCAAGATTCTAGTACTTCTACCGCTACAATTAGCCAGTCAAAAAATCAAGATATGAAATATTTTGCTAAAATTGTAGATAAAAATAGTAAAAACGAAAATATCATTTCTAGTAATTCTTTAACAGAATTTAATAATGATTTATTAAAATTTTGTCTTGAATCCGGAATCGATTATTATTCTTGTAGTTCTATTATTCAAGATTCATTACAAGCCGCTCAATTCACTAACTCTTACATGGGACCAGCAAAAGTAAATACTGATCTCATTGGGTACTCATTGGAATTAAAAATAAGATAGTTCTTTTTTATAAAATAAAAGAAATTTACTTAGTATTTCACATAGCAATAAGCTTTACATGTTCTAATTTTTTATTAGCTTGAAATTTTTTAGTCATATTCTTTATTAATTCTGCATCTCCTTTTAATAAAAATAATTCTATGCATCTATCTTGGTCTATTTTGCTATGTATATGAGTGGTCACAATTTCCTCAAAATCATGTCTCATATTTGTAACTTGATCATCGTCTCTTTCTTGATGAATAATTAATAATAAAGCAGCTAATGTTCCCTGTAATGTATCTCTTTCTTTTTGTTCTGCTATTATATTTCTTAATCCTGCTCTTACAATTTCAGATCTTCCAGAAAACCCAAGATTCTTTTGTAATTTATCAATGTCATTAATAATATCTTCATTTAGTGAAATACTTACTATAGGCAATAGCGAGTTAATGATGTAAGAGATATAAAATTTTATGGTTAAACTGGTTTGATATATTAAAAAGCAATATTATTCTTTTATATTGTTAAATAAAAATTGTATTATTTTTATGCAATTAATTTAATCAACTTCATTATAGACTCATAATTCCCTATTTCATTCAGTGAATGTGCATCACTACCTAAATGAAATTTTACTCCATTTTTACTAAATATTTTTATCCAATTTTCTGGAGGTCTCTTATATTTTGCATTGACTTCTACTATTTTTCCATTTTTATTAATAAGTTTTGCAAATTCTTCTATTTCTTTTGTATCTAACTGAAATGAGGATTCTGGAGCTAAATGGCCTATCACATTTATGTATTTATTTTCAATTGCTCTCTTTAATGCATTTGTCCAAATGATTTTATCATAATATCTCGTATGAAAACTTGCAATAATAAAATAATCTCTAGCAATATCATCTCTACAATCAATATTTCCATTACACATTATCTTTGCTTCAAATCCTGTTACTACTTTCACTTTTGTTTTTCCTTTATATTCTGAAATTTCATTTAAATATTCTGAGATCCATTCAGAGGTTTTCCTTACATGTTCTGTTAGAGCAATCAGTTCTAAACCTTTTCGTTCTGCTTCTTTTATTATATTTTTAACTGTAAGGTTTGATGCTGAATGATCATTATAGTTAGTATGAATATGATAGTCTTCTTTTAAATTCATAAACTCTATCAAATATGTGGTTTATAATAATATATATAATCTCTATCCATTAATAAAACAACATTGACAGTTTTGTTCAATTCAAAAATTATTCATGTTATGTCAATTTAAAGATTAGATAAATTAATTATCTTCAATACAGAAAAGTGTAAATTATAATTATTGTTACATTATCAACTATTATTGATGGATAAGTTCAATGTACTCATTCCTGGGGCTGGAGGACCTGCCGGAATTAATACTATCAAATCTTTAAGGCTTGTATCATTCAAAGGAAAGATTATATCAACTGATTCAAATTACTTGTCTGCTGGCTTTTTTCTTAGTGATTTATATTATGTCATACCTCGATATGATAATGAGTTTTTTATTGATAATTTATTAAGAATAATTAAGGAACAAAATATTAAAGTTCTAATGCCTTCATCTGGATTTGATATTTATGGCTATAGTGATAATTATAATTTAATAACAGATTATGGAGCAATACCGATAGTTAGTAGAAGAGAGGTTTTGGAAATTTGTAGAGATAAATTATTATCATATCAATTTTTATCAAATAAATTTCCTTTTGCTTTTACCACCGAATATCCTGAAAAAATCGATACATTTCCTATAATTGCTAAACCACGTTTTGGTAAAGGAAGTAATAATATAATAGTTATAGAAAACAAATTAGACCTTGAATTCGTAATGAGAAAATTTGAAAATATGATTTTCCAGGAATATCTTCCTGGAACAGAATATACCGTTGATGTACTTTCTGATCTTACTGAAAAACCCATAATGGCAATTCCCCGAATAAGAATAGATACCAAAGCAGGGATATCAGTAAAAGGAAAAATAGTACGAAATTCCATGATAGAAAATCTTTGCAAAAATACTGCGGCGACGTTAGGTATTAGAGGACCATCATGTATTCAATTAAAAGAATCTAACAATGGAGAACTAAAAATTATTGAAATTAATCCTAGATTTGGAGGAGGAACAATTTTTACTACACTTGCCGGTGCAAATTTTCCGGCAAT
Organism: Nitrososphaerales archaeon TH1177; assembly: GCA_014523515.1. GTDB lineage: Archaea > Thermoproteota > Nitrososphaeria > Nitrososphaerales > Nitrososphaeraceae > TH1177. Next base: position 7,004 of record JAATVJ010000360.1, read on the forward strand.
GCTATTAGAATTGGTCAGTAATAATAATTTAGTCATTCCAGAAGTAACTGAAATTACCGTTCTGAGGTATTTTGAAGAAATTGTACTTAGGTAATATTTCTCCTCATAATTGCAAAAGGTTGTCGGAATTTCTACAATTATCTAAATCTATAATTGTTAATAGATTTATATCTGTAATATTTATCTCCAGGTTTTATTTTTTATTGTTATAGCTGCGTATATAATTAACCATGTAAAAATAAATGTTGATATAACATTCATTAATGGTCTATAAAACCATCTTGGATAACCTGGTTTTCTTAGTCTTACATCGATTCCATACATCAACCCTGTAAACATTGCTCCCCCTAAATAAAAAATAGTACTCAATATATCTCCTGTTAATGGTAATATAATGAGAGACTTTATGATAATATACGGTCTGAATAATCTTAAAGCGATTGTTAAATAATAAATAATTGCAACAGTTAAAGGTCTCTGCCAATAAATTGACCCTGTTGCAAAAATACTTCTTATAAAGCTTTTTCTCCATCGTATTTGTTGTTTAATTAAACTTCTGAATGTTCGTGGTACTCCAATTTCTACATTCACACTTGGGCTATATTTTAACTTCCATTTGCGAGATTTTATTTTTGTTTCATTTTCATTTATATCTTTTTTATCAATTTCCTTATTATTTTCTATTGTTTCTCCGAGAATAAATGCAGTTAACCTTCTATCTGTTGCAAACTTAAATTCCATACCTAGAAATTTATCATTCGCCCATTCGTGTATATGACCTTGAATAGCTTCTCTTCTGAATGCCGATAAAGAACCTGAACAACATGTTAAAGAGGAAAATGAACTTTCCATTCCTTTAATGATCCTATATTGTCCATCGAACCAGACGTCCTGAATTTTCTCTAACAGATTTCCCTTGTCTGCATTTCGTACTTTTCCATGTCCAGTAATAGCCCCAATTTCTTTATCAGAAAGAAATATGTTTGCAATATTTTCAACAGCATCATTAGCCATATTACAATCACTATCCATAAAAACATAAAATTCGCCATTAGCAATAGCTGTAGCTTTTTCAATCGCATGTTTCTTTCCTAGATTAATAGGAAGATGTAAGACTCTCAACATATTTGGATATTCTTTTTTTAATTGTTCTAAAATATTAGGTGTTTTATCAGTACTACCGTCATTAACAACAATTATCTCTTTATTTTTATAAGATGAATTTATAACAGATTGAACACAATATTCAATATTCTCTTCTTCATTTTTAACTGGGATAATTATAGAAATTAATGGATTTATATCAATAGATTTCTTTTTGATTTTTAATATAGGATCTTTAAATTTCAAGTAAGATAATAAAAAAATATTAAAAAGAACTACAGTAGTGAGAAAGCTATAGAATCCTACTGTAAAGTCGATTATAAATAACATAAAATAAGCTTTTATGACTAATATTATAGCTATTGTAAATAATATACAATATCTAATAAACCATCTTTTTTTATTCATTTCATGAAATATGGATGAATCCTTTTGTATGATCATAATTCTATCATTCTTTTGATTTACAAGATAAAGACATTTAGCCTGCTAAATACTGCCTTAAATAAATATTAAAGAGTTAGTAGATTATTTTTTGTACTTTTATCATAAAAAATTTATATAAAATTTACTTATTGGCCTCCTCAAATTGTAATTCTGTTATTAAAGAGATCTTTTGATACGTTTTTAATAATAAAAACACATATAATTAATAATCCTTATTATATTATAAGAATATTCTTGATAGCAATTCACTATACAAAATCTAAATTTCATTTTGTTAATAAAAGCATTCTATATTTAAGGAGGAGGATATAATGCCATTAGTTTCTGTTCAATCTCTTTCATATAACTATAATTCAGAAATGGTTTTAGAAAATGTCTCGTTTAATGTAGAAGAAGGTGACTTTCTAGGGATTATAGGACCTAACGGAGCAGGTAAGACTACATTATTTCAATGTATTTTAGGATTACTTAATACATATTCTGGAAGAATAACTATTCTGAATGAAGATGTAAAAAAAAATAAGAAAATATTTACAAAGATAGGTTATATTCCACAAAAAAAATCTATTGATGAAAAGTTTCCATTGACGGTGGAAGAACTTGTATCTCTATCTCTTACTAGAAAGACTTCTATGAATATAGTATATGAAATTTTAAAACAAGTTGGATTATATAATATGAAAAATAAATTAATTGGTCAGCTGTCTGGCGGTCAACAACAACGTGTTTTAATAGCAAAAGCACTAGTAAATAAACCAATTATCCTTATGCTTGATGAACCTACAAATGAATTGGATCAGAAAAGTCAGGATGATTTCTATTTTCTTTTAAAGGAGCTTAATGAAAAAAATAAGATCACAATAATATGGACATCACATGACATGAATGCAGTTAATAAATATGCTAATAAAGTATCATGTATTAATAAAAAGATGTTCTTTCATGGTGATAAAGAAGAGTTTTTCTCTAATGAAGATCACTTAAAGAATTATTCTGAATCACCAATGCAAATTCATATGCATGCGCATGATATATAACAAAAGTTCAAACTAAAAATGATTTCTATATATGTTTGAGTTGGATTTTTTTGCATATGGTTTTATTCAGCGTGCATTATTTTCAGGTTTAATTGTTGCTATAACCTGTTCACTTATTGGAGTATTTCTTGTTCTTAAAAGACAATCATTATTTGGTGATGCTATTTCTCATATGACATTTGGAGGAATTGCAATAGGTACATTTTTAAATATATATCCGATTTGGACTGCAATGGGATTTTCGATAGCCGCTGCCTTGGCAATAGCAAAAATAAAACAATCTACAAAACTTCCTTCAGATTCTATGGTAGCAGTAATGCTTTCTTTGGGTTTGGGAATAGGCGTTACTCTAGTTAGTTTGTCTGATGGATTTTCTATGGATTTGTTTAGTTTTCTTTTTGGAAGTATTTTATTAGTAAATTATGAAGATGTATTTCAGATAGTATTTGTAGCAATTGTAGTTGTGTCTATAATAATGGTATATTATAAGAAATTTGTATATATTGCATTTGATGAAGATCAAGCTAAAATTAGTGGTATTCAGGTAGAGAAATTTAACTATTTATTTACTGTCTTAGTAGCCATAACAATAATTGTATCTATGAAATTGGTTGGAATATTGTTAATTTCATCTTTAATAGTTATTCCAAATATAACAGCTTTATTATTTAATAAAGGTTTTAAAAAGACACTTTTATTTTCTATAATTTTGTCTACTTCATCTGTATTCGCTGGTATTATTCTATCTTATTATTTTAATATAGCACCCAGTGGAATGATAGTATTGTTATCTACAAGTGGTTTTATTATTGCATTTCTAGTAAGAAGTTTATATTCTAAATCATTTAATAATTA
>JAATVJ010000361.1 GCA_014523515.1 Nitrososphaerales archaeon TH1177
AATCAAATCAAATTGTTAGTTAATGATAGTTTATTGATGGTTGATAAAAACTAATAAAATTTAAAGTATATTGTATTAGATCATTTCATTTATTATTTGTTCAAATAATTCGTATGGTTGTGCTCCCTGAACAGCAACAGGTGTTGTTCCATTATAAAAGATAAATGTTGGAGTACTACTTAATCCAATATTCTTTGCTAATGAATCATTTTCGTTCACTATCGTATTGTATTTATCAGATTCAACACAGTCAGAAAATCTCATAAGATCAGGCACCCTGATATTATTTGCAAATTGCTTTAGATTATCTTTTGTTACCCACCCCGTATTTTCTCCTTGTGAATTTTTATAGATTTCATCATTATACTCCCAATACTTCCCTTGTTCTGCAGCACAATAGGATGCAGCTGCAGCAAGAGTAGAAGCTTTATCATTTGGACGATCATTTACAATGAGATCTTTAAATAGAAATTTGACCTTTCCAGTATCTACAAAATTTTGTATTAGAGAATCTTTAGTTTCCTTATGAAATTTAGCACAGAATGGACATTGGTAATCAGCAAATTCAACTATTGTTATTTTTGCTTGTTCGTCTCCTAGTGCAGAGGCATTAACAGATACTGGAGTAAATAATTTATTAATAATCGTCTCAGTATCTGCAGGATCTTGATTCATATTGTTACTTTTAGGAGCAAAATTTAGAAAACCAGCTATAGTACCAACAAACATAACCGCCATTAAGGAAATACTTGCAATTACAATTTTCTTCCTCATTTGTTTAATATTGTGATTTACAAACTTATTAATCATATGGAACTTCATTTTTAACTTTTAAGAACAATTAAATTAATCTAACATTATATCGAATATTATGGAATCTGGAGTTTTAGGTAGTGTAACTTATGAATGTATGAGATGTGGAACTAATGTGACAATAGAAGAATTATCTGCATTGCCTGAAATAAAATGTATTTGTGGATTCAGAGTTTTTAGGAAAGCAAGACAACCAGTTGTGAAACAGATCAAGGCAATTTAATAAAATTTTGTAAAGATATTCTTATCTAATATTACGCTTAGTAAATAAAACAACTATTTAATTATAGCTTAACTGTATAGATAATAGGTAATGAAAATTATTTGTCCTGACTGTAAAAAAACTGCTGATCTTGCAGATGATTTTTCATCTGTTAAATGCAGCTATTGTTCATTAGATATGACTTATGGTGAATATGTTAAATATATTGCATATAAAGACGCAAGATACAGCGATATATTGAGTGACTATAAAAGCAATAGTTAATAATTAATCTTAAATTTTTTTATTCTCAAATTTAAAAAGTTATATTTAACTTTTTCTTATATTTTAAATGTCTAGTTTATTGATGAATGTTTTCATTAGCTACATTATCACTATGAATTAAAAATACAAGATTTCAAAAATATTATCATTTTTATTATTCTTCTTTATTTTATTATTATAGTAATGAGCACTAGTGAAAAAAAGATAAGTGAATTAAGACCTGGAATGAGAGGTGTAAATGTAAAAGTTAGAATAGAAAGTATCTCTGAACCGAGGACTGTAAATTTAAGAACCGGCGGTCAAGCCAAGGTTGCCGATGCACAGGTTTCAGATGAAACCGGGGCGATCAAATTATCCCTGTGGGATGATCAAATTAATATGATTGAGGAAGGTGATGTGGTATTAGTTGAAAATGGATATACACACGCATTTCGAGGGGAAAATAACCTTAATATCGGTAAATATGGAAAATTACAAAAAATACAATAATACATTATCTAAATACCACCTTGATTTTATTTATTAATCTGTTAAGTTATAAATGGGGCTTTTAATATTTTTGCTGTGAACTCGAATTTAATAAATAAAATACCAAGCGGTTCCCCTAATCAAATCAATGTTGTGATAGAAATACCAAAGGGAAGCAATATCAAATATGAAATTGACAAAGATAACGGTATATTATTTGTAGATCGTAAGTTATTTACTGCAATGTTTTATCCCTGCAATTATGGTTTTATTCCTTCTACTTTGGAAGGTGATGGAGATCCTGTTGATGTTTTGGTTCTTGGCGAATTTGCAGTAGTTCCTCTCTCTATACTTAGAGCAATTCCTGTCGGTATATTATTAACTGAAGATGAGGAAGGACAAGATTCAAAAATTATTGCAATACCAATTAGTAAAATAGACTCAAGTTTTTCTTCTATAAACGATGTTGATGATATACCAGAGTCGCTAAAAAAACAAATTGAACATTTTTTTGCACATTATAAGGAATTAGAAGGAGGGAAATACGTGAGAATTACGGGTTGGGGTAATAGAGAAATGGCAGAAAAACGAATAACTGAAGCTATTGATAGATATTCCAAAAATTAATAATTACATTTATTTGATTATAGTGCTTTGAATTGTTCACTCCATCGCATATAAGCCCTAATCATATCTATGCTTATAGTAGATTTTCTTATTTTAATAATTTCTTTAAAATCATTCATGGATATTGGACGAGGATTGGATTCTGACTCCATTGCCTTTCCACTTTCAAATAATTCATTAACAACTCTTAATTGTGCTGCTTGACAAATATCTTTAATGTCGCTTGCACTGTATCCCTGAACAAGTTTGGATAATTCTTCTATCTTTAGTGTTTTATCTTTTTTTAATAGTGCAGTATATTGTTTAAATAAATAATTTCTAGAATCGTTATCAGGCAAAGTAACATAAATTCTCTTTTGAAATCTTCTCAGAAAACCTGCTTCTAAACTCCATGGTTTATTTGTCGCACCAATAACATACAACTTTGGATTTTTTGATTTGTTACTTATTCCGTCCATTTCTGTTAAAAATTGATTTTTAACGCGTATTTCTCCTCCTACTTCGCCATTTCTAGTTCCTAATAAGGAATCTATTTCATCAATAAAAAGCAAGACGGGAATATTTTCACTTTCATATAATTTATTAGCCATTTTAAAAAGTTTTGAAACATTTTTCTCAGCTTCACCAAGCCATTTACTCATCATGGCAGAAGCATCAACATTAACAAAATATCCTTCTATCTCAGCAGCTGCAGCTGCTGCAAGTAACGTTTTTCCACATCCTGGAGGTCCATATAATAATAGTCCCCTTGGCCATCCTAAAGGAAATAAATCGGATCTCTTTGTAGGATAAACTATTGATTCTCTTATCGCTCTCTTAGCATCATCAAGACCAATTACTTCTTTCCAAGAAATCTTAGGTTTTTCTTGCATAATTAAACTATCAAATTCTTCACCAAGTGATTCTTTTGGTTTTTTAAACTCATTTCCTGTTTTTTTATCTGAGGATCTGTCAAGATCGTTTCCAACTAAATCTTCATCACTTTTTCCTTCTTCATCTTCTAATACATTTGACATTTGTAATGATTTAATTCTGTTTAAATATGCATTAGATCTTTCCAGGTATATTTTATTTAATTTATATTCAGGATAAATTTGAATTAATTTATTTAAAGCTTCAATAGCTCGTTGATAAAACTGAATAGCCTTTAATCGTGAGCCTTGAGAATCAAGCCTTATAGCTTCGGCTGCATATTTACTTGCGCTATTTTCTAATTCTTGTGGAGCTAAAATCATAATTCTAGTCGATATTATTTAGTTCTTAATTGATTTTTAGTATTATTAGGTAAATCTTAGTTGTTCTAAAAACTAAAAATAATATACTAATATTTCAATGTTCGAACATTTACTTCTTTATAATATCTTTTTACATTCAATTATTGTTAAACAAAAAAATAATTTTGATTAGTTGTAATTTTTTAAATAAACTAGAAATAGGAGGAGATTTTATTTTGCTTAAGTGGGTTTTTTACATCATAGGTTTGAAGGGATGTTCGAACCAAGGTAAGTATATCCTTATCTTTTGTATTATCTACATATACAACATAGATCAGAGACTGAATTTTTTCATCTGTTTTTCTTATTACACGTCCTATTCTCTGTACAAGTTGATGTATATTCTTTGTATTTGATATTATTATTGCTATACCTACTGATGGTATGTCAAATCCTATCTCTAATGTATGTACTGATAATAATACAAAAAAATTTTTTCCCCAAACATTTAAAATATCTTGCCTTTCTTTTGTTTTTACTTTATTATGAATAACTTGAGATGGTATTTTATTTTTCTCTAATATTTCACTTATTTTATCTATAGATTCTATTGTTTCACTAAATATCATAATTTTTTCTGTTGGATGATTTTTTACTATATTTACCGATTCAGTTAATTTAGATCTAGTTTCCGTAAGAAGTTTTTTTCTTTTATAAACACTTTCAAACCATAACTTTGCTAGTCGGGCCCTAGGTCTTCCTGTTTTTAATAATTTTGAAATTACTAAAGGATTAGATGATTTTAATTTTAATGAAATTTCTCTAATTGTGTTAGATGTCTCTTCATATATTTTTCTTTCTTCTAAATTCATTTTTACAGGTTTAAATATGATCTTAGGTTCACTTAATCTTCCATCATTAACTGCCTCTTTTATCATATATTTTTTTATAGGAGGAATTAAATTCATTATCTTTGAATACCTTGGATCATCTTCATTAATTGTTGCTGTTAAACCTAGGATTAATTTATCAGGATTAGCCTGAAGTACGTCAAAGATTCTGCTCAATTTTTTGGCAGTTTCGCTAACCATGTGCATCTCATCGAGTATAATCATATCTGATTGTTTTATCAAATCAAAATTTTTTATTATGCTTTGATAAGTACTAAAGGTAATCTCTTTGATATCTTTTTTTTCTCCATAGTATACTCCAATCTTTTCTTTTTTAATACCATATTTTGTCAATCTTTTGATATTTTGTTCTATCAATACAATTCGAGGAACCAAAAAAAGAATATTAAAAACTATTTGTGGATTCTGTTCTAAAAGTAGAGAAGCTATTTTCCTAGCACATTCAAAAGCTATTTCAGTTTTTCCTGTACCTGTACTATAAATAATAGAACCTTTGCCTTTCTTATTTATCCATTCATCCACTGCCTCTCTCTGATCCTTTTTTAAATCAAAGGGAAATTTTAGATCTATTATTTCAGACAAGAATAATAAACAATTGAATAAGTTATTAATAATTTACGTAAGGCTATTTGTCTTTTTAAAATATTAATAAAACTCGTATCGTCTTATTATGCTTTCTAAAATTTAAATAGATATTAAGATATTCTTAAGCAATCGTTATAAATGAAAGTTTTTGTTTTAGAACTCAAACAAGATGATCCAACAAAATGTACGGCAGCGAAGTTGGTAAAATTTAATTTAATTCAATCGACTAGGTTTGTACCAAAAAATACTATAGTTTTAAACCCATTATCTAAAATCACATTATCTAAAACTGATATTGATCCAGCTAAATCAATTTGTGCTATAGATTGTTCTTGGACTTATTTTAATGAAACAATATTTAAGCTCAAAATTCTCAGAAAAAGAATTAATCGTCGTCTTCCATTACTTCTTGCAGGAAATCCTATTAACTATGCAAAATTAGGAAAATTAACAACAGCTGAAGCCATAGCTGGGTCTTTATATATATTAGGATTAAAATCAAATGCAGAAGAATTAATGAATAAATTCAAATGGGGTCATACTTTTATAGACTTAAATTTTGAGCTATTAGAATTATACAAAGATCAAAAAAATCCTAACGAAATTCTTAATATTGAAAAAGAATATTTTCCAAACTTATATTAAGTTCTTTGTTATTATATTATTGTGAGCTAGTGTACGAGTAACTCAAAGAGAGGAAACTCCTCCCTCACAGCAGGCACTCAAATTAGAGATAATTAGCTGGAGACAGCTGGCAACGTAACAGAAAAGTAATCTAGAAAGGGCTTATTATAACTCTATGATGGTCAATAACCTGAGACTACTTTCTTTCTAGAGTGAAACTGACGACCTGAGTGGAGCAAGGCCAAAAAGAACAAGCATGTTCCTGCACTGGTTCAGGTTGGCCGCTAAGCGAAATCTCGTATAAAACAGAAGGAGGGTTACTGCTAGCACATACTACTAATAAGGATGGGTTCTGCTTTTAATTTTATAAATTACTTCTGCCTAGACCTCGATCAGTTATCAAGATTGGAGGAAAAAGAAAGAACAATTGAATAAGTCAACAACAACAGCAACAACAAAAAAAGATAATATCAATGAGGAATTGGAAAAGAAAATTGATTATATTACACAGTCTTTTCCTCAAAACTTTTTAAAGAATAAATTAAAAAATCTTGCCAGAAAAAATCCAGATAATGCTACTATTATTTGCGATTATATCATTGTTGAACAAACAGAATTTAATATTAAAGATTCAACAAAAAAAGGCAAGATAAAGGCTCTAGTGTATCTATCCAATTATTTACAAGATACCAAACCTTTAAAGAAATGACAAAACAAGACATTTTAGACCATCTCAATACATTTAGAAAACCATCAAATAATAATAATTCTTCTAATAATTACAACGATAACAAATGGATTGGAACTTACAATTTTAGACAAATGATCTTTGGCAAATTTTTTAAATGGCTTTATAATCCAGATGAACCAATTTCAAAGAATAGACAAACACCTGCTTGTATGATTGGAATAAAGAAATTACCTAGAAAAATACAGAGTAGATATAATCCCTCTGATATATGGGATCCAAGAGAACATTCAATTTTTCTGAAATATTGTCCTTTCAAAAGAGACAAGTGTTATCATGCAATAGCAAATGATACATCTGCTCGTCCACATGAACTATTGAATTTAAGGATAAAAGATATAAAATTCCACTTAACTGAAGAAGGAAAACAATATGCTATAGTAAGAATAACTGATGGAAAGACTGGACCAAGAACGGTACCGCTATTTCATTCTATTCCATATCTAAAGGAATGGATTCAACAAGAGCATCCTACAGGATCAAATCCTGACTCTTGGCTATTTGTAACAATTGGTAAAAAGCAACATAGTTCAAAATTATCACATCAAGGATTGGTAAATCGATATGATTATTACAAGAAAAAATATTTCCCTACTTTACTTGCTAATCTATCAATACCTGGTCCCGATAAATCATGGATAAAAAACATGCTTACAAAACCTTGGAATTTGTATATTTTTAGACATTCTTCTCTTACTGAAAAAAGTAAAATAGTTACAGAAGCAGTACTGCGAAAACATGCAGGATGGACTATGTCAAGTGAAATGCCTCAAATTTATATACATCTTCAAGATGAATCATCAAATATTATTCTAGAAAAATATGGATTTAAAAATAGTAAAAATAGTCAACAAGAATTATCAAATGTATTAAAGGCTAGAGAATGTCCAAACTGTAATGAACCTAATAAACCAGATGGCAAATTCTGTATAAAATGTAAAATGATCCTTTCGTATGATTCTTATACAGAAACATTAGAGAAACAAAAGGAAAAAGATAACGATATTGAAGAGTTGAAGAGATCTGTTGCATTTTTAGCCGATAGATTTAATGCATTTCTATTAACACAATCTGGAAATAAAATCCTTTATGATGATGAACAAACAGGTATAGTTAAAGGAATAGAATTGAAACCAGAACTAAATAATAAAGCAATAGGAGAAATAGCAATTCCTCCTTCTACTTCTTCTTCCACTAACAGCAGAAGCAATAATAAGAAAAAGTAAATTTGCTAAAGATCTAATTGATCAAATTTTTATGCCTTTTTAATTTAGGGAATGCTTCCCTAAACTGCTACTTCTCCTTAATATTCTTTTTTCCAGCAGTAAAAAAAGCAATTACATTAAAATTATTTTAATCTAATATTATTTATGTAAAAAAAAGGAAATAATAAAAATAATTACAGCCTAAAAATTTATTGGACGATTTGGTTCTTTGGCTTGATCTTTCTTTTTTAAAGAATACGCATATCTTGAAGAAAACATCCTAGCAAATAATAGGGCTCTTCCAACATCTGGCCCAACAATTCCACTTGTTATTGAATCACCAAGATTTTTATCTGTTAAAGTTAAGTCTGTAATTTTATGGTATAGGACATTTTGTATCGATGAAATTAATTCTAAGCGAAAGTTATTTGGATCACTATTTGTATCCCATTTTAGTATGGATTGTAAAAGTCTGGTTATTATATTATCTTCATATTTTGCATATTGACCAATAAATCCTAGTAATTCCTTTACATCTCCTTCAAATAATTTTCTCAATTCTGGATTCTTTTCTAAGTAGTCAAAAAATATAACCAAATTGGCCAGAGAAGGAAAAATATGTTTATCTAAAATATATACTTTTCGTCGATCCAATTTTCTTTTGTTTTTGTTTAATTTCATTTCTTCTTTAGATATACTTTCCCATGCCTCTTCAGATATGTTTCCCTCCGCATTTTTTTTGTCATCAATAATATTCTTTAGTTCTAAATATTGTAACTGCTCTTTCATAAAATTGTCCAATTTAGACGAAAATGTGTAACTAGATTTATTATTTCTCAGACTTTTAGTCATAATTATGTAACATGTAATGATTATAGTTACGCTAATTATTATATATATTGCTATTATGGAAATCAGTAAACCAATTATAATTAAAACGTGGAAAGGAAATAGAAATGGATCTATTTTAGCAACAATTCCTAACAACATTGCAAAGCAATATAATTTAACAGAACCTTCTCATTTAGTTCTAGAACAACATCAAGACGGAATTTTTCTTAGAAAACTGGTACTTGAGGTGAAAAAATAAAAAAATGAAGGTTGTAAAAGGGGCAAATAATAATTTAAAAGACCAACTTAAAAAGTTTACTAAGGAAACTAAAGCAAAAGAATATGAGAAAATAAATATTGTAAGCGAAAATGGAGATTCTATTTATAGTGTACTCTTTGAAGAACAAATAGGCGGACAAATCTTTGTAGCAGAGTCTAAAATTGAAGAAATTGTTAATAGAATAATCGACCAGAGATTGGGAAACTCTATAAATAACAGTAAAGAAAATGGCTAATAATAACGATAATTCCAAAAAAGTTATTCAGTTAAAGCGAAGTGACCGAGTAAAACAAAGTGGTTTAGTAACTAAGTCGGTCTATTATGTTGACACTCATGATGTAAGAATATCATTGAATCATAATGCATGTGCTGATATAATATTCACAATAGACCGTAAGAAATGGCAGAATAATCTTAATATAATTGCAGAGATGGCTGAAGAAAATGGGATACATGATAAGGAATCGAAACGACTACTACAAAGGCATTTGAACGATAACCATGACGAAATTCTTCTTGAAACAGAAAATAATGATAATGCTAAAGAATTAGAAGATTCTAAACGAGAATTTGTTACTTTCAAATATTCTCAGATGGGTAAAGGAGAATTGCATGAAGCAGTAATTGTTAATGGATTACCATTTTTTGTAAAGTATAATCATGAATCAAAAGAGTTTGAACTTAAAGAAAAAATTGAAGAAAATACCAGGATTTTGAGACCACCAGAAGTAGAAGAATCTCCATATAATGTATATGAATTTTCAAACCTAAATGAAATTAATCTTATAAAGAATAACATATTAAGTAACAATATTGATAAAGATTACTTATTTCAAAAAAGTAAATCCATAATTTCAAAATATAATAATCAAGAGGAATACAAAATAAACCTTGTAGCAGCAGATGTTATTTTGTCTATTTTTCAGGATAGATTTTCGACAATTCACTATGATTATATTGTGGGAGGTAATGGAAGTGGTAAGAGTTCACTGGCAGATTCTTTTGGAGCGATTGCTTATAGAGTAGTAACTATGACTGATCCTACTGCAGCAAATTTATTTAGATTACTTGGACCCATAGAACCAGCACAATGTACAATGATCTTGGAGGAAGCAGACAGAATAGACAAATCATAAGAATTAATGGCTATTCTCAAGACAGGTTATGCTGGTAATGGCAGAGTTCCAAAGATAAATCCTAATACACTTAAGCAGGAATTTTTCTTTAGTTTCTGTCATAAAGTAATCATTTCAGAAAGGTCATTAGGTCAATCTATCGCTAGAGGAGTAAATACTAGGATTTTACCAATTAACTGTTTTAAAGGAAGTACAAAATATGATATTAAAGAAATCTTGAATCCAACCGATACAGGTGGATCACAAAATAAAGAATTATTAGAGGAACTAGAAACTTTCAGGAAGTTATTGCTAGTTTATAGATTAATTCATTTCAAAGATCCAATTCCAGACCTTGACATTGGTGTTGAAGGTAGAGATAAGGAACTGATAAAACATTTGGTCCAACTCTTTTATGATTCCAAATGTTTAAATCAAGAAATCATTGAATCTTTGCAAAAATTTCTTGATATAAAGAATAAAAAGAAAGAATCATCTATTGACTCTGTCATATTACCTATAATCTCGGATTTAATCAAATATAATGGACCTGAAATAAAGTTTAAACTTTCTGGGATGAATTGAAGAAAAATATTTCAGGAAAAGAAGATGAGAAAAGACCACATGAGTATCACACAGAAGATTATGGAACCATATACAGAAGTACGATAACTGGTTTATTATCTGATACATTTGGAGCAAAAACAGAACACAAGCGCGATGGCAATGTTCTGATATTTGATCGTCAAGTGATTGAAAAACTATCAAAGACTGGTAAAACAAAGATCATAGTCAAAGAGATATCGAATCATAACGGAAGAAAAAGTAGTAGTTACGATCACGATGATGATAATGAGGAGAAAGACATTGAATGTGAAGGCGTGAAGGGTGTGAGCACTTCTGACAGAGGGGGTTCAACTGAAATAGAAGAAGTGGATCATAATGAAACACAAGATCAATCATCATTATTAGTAAATAATGATGTTCAATACAAAGAAGAAAAAGAATCAGAAAAAAAGAACGAGATGGAAGATTTAAAATGACTTCTCTTTTGGTAGAAGATATCCAAGATCCAACAATAATTTTTGAATGCAGTGATGTTAAAAAAGATACAGGCTTGCTACTACTAAAGAG
>JAATVJ010000362.1 GCA_014523515.1 Nitrososphaerales archaeon TH1177
GTCCTACTGCTTCATATCCAACAGCGTCTATACAGATGGCTCCTTTTCCATTAGTTTCTTTTTTTATTATTTCAACTGGATCATTATCATCAAAGTTGATGATCTCTGCTCCAAGATCTTTTACCTTTGACAAACGAGCTGGCCAATGATCTATACAAAATACCCTGGCAGCGCCTCTTAAAAAAGAACTCATTACTGCAAAGTAGCCGATAGGCCCTGCTCCAAATACTGCTATATCGGCTCCTGGCTGAACATTTGCAATATCGGCTCCAAAATAACCTGTAGGGAGTATATCACTTAAGAACAGTACTTGTTCATCATTAGAAATATTATCTGGAACTTTTAATGCTCCTGTATTTGCAAAGGGTACTCGTACAAATTCTGCTTGTCCACCATCATAACCACCCATCAATTGTGTATAACCATAAGCTGCTCCAAATTCTGTATTTGGATTAGATCTATCGCATTGAGACCATAATTCATGTCTGCAGAACCAACAACTTCCACAACTAATATTAAATGGAATTACATCTCTGTCACCCTTTTTTACTTCCTTAACTGATGATCCTATCTCTTCTACAATTCCCATAAATTCATGCCCTAGTGTTTGTCCTGGTTCCATACCTTGTACCGTTCCATGATAAAGGTGTAAGTCTGATCCACAAAGGGCAGAAGATGTAACACGCAAAATGATATCTTCTTTATCTTTTATTTCTGGTTTTGGTTTATCATCTTATCTTACATCTTTTGTACCGTGATAAACTAATGCTTTCATAAATATACATCTATACAACATCAATTATAGGTATTAGTGGTAAAAGAAAGAAATAGAAAATATAAGAATATTATAAATATAATATAGTTATCTAAATAATGATGCATATAATCTAAAAATAGTAGTCCTATTACTAAGAATAGTTATATCTTTATAATAAATAGTAAAATGAGAAATATTTATTAAATAAAAATAATATTCATTATTTATAAGAATAAAACAATTAAATGTATCATGAAACAATTATAATTTTTATATTATATTAATAATAAACACATAATGCTAAATTAAACTTAAGCCATTATATAGTTTGTAAATAAATAAATGATCAATATTATGAATATTGATCAAGATCTTAAACCTTCTGATGGAAAAGAAATTATAAACCCTGATGGAAGTGTTATCTCTGGAAATGTCTTATCTGAAAAGAAATCAGAAAATCAGGAATCTCAACAAACAAAAAATTATTCTATTTCAAAAAATAATATTCCTTCTTTTAAAAAAATACTAGTTACTGATGATGGAAAAGATATATCAAATAAAGCAATTAATTATTCAGTATACTTGGCCAATTCTACAGGATCTGAATTGCTCATTTTACGTATATTAAAAGATGTAGAGATGTTACAAGATGTTTATATTGAAGGGTCTTCTAACACCAAGGATACCGAAACAACAGATCAAAAATTTAAAAGAAGTATTAAAGGAGAAATAATAGAGTCCATGGAAGAAAAAATAAAAAAATGTCAAGAGGCAGGATGTAAAAATAGAATATCGTACAAATTTCTAGCAAGCAATAATGCTGTTGATGAAATAGTTACTGAGATTGAGAATAATAATTATGATTTGGTAGTTTTAGCAACCTCACACATTGATTCATGGTTTAAATCATTATTTAGTGACGCTAGAAAAATAATAAATAATATCAGTAAACCTGTTTTGGTAGTACAGTAAATGCTTAACTTTTAAAAAGCTTATATAATTTTTTTTGTGAATAATTAAAAAAATCTCAAAAAGATATTATTTTATTTAGTTAATAAATCTAAATTTCTTTTATAATAGGGAACAAGTCTCCAAAGTATTGACTTTCGATTAATGCCATGTGATTTATTGTTATAATTATAATCAATTCCAGAAGTGACGTATATCGGATGATTTATTTCATAATATGCAGATAATGAAAATATATCCTTTTAACTAATTAAATTATTCATAAATGGTCATAAACTATTTAATAGTTTCCAAAAGTAAGAGTATTTGCTCTTTAAAGTAAATAATGAGTAACACAATTGTGTCCTATCTTATACAGCTGGATCAGGTCCAATCTTTACAAGCATTTTGCCAAAATTTTCTCCTTTGAAAAGGCCAATGAAAGCTTTTGGTGCATTCTCTATACCTTCTAACACGGTTTCCTTCCACTTGATCTTTCCTTCATCAACCCATTTGGCCATAGCGGTATGAAACTCATTTAGCATATCATAATGATCTCTTACAATAAATCCTTGAAGCTTTAGTCGATTGATAATAGCCAAGAACAGATTAGATGGACCAGGAATCGGAGAATTGGAGTTGTATTGTGATATTATACCACAAAGTACTATTCTGCCAAATGTTTTCAAGTTACCAAGAGCTGCTTCTAAGTGTTTTCCACCTACATTATCAAAGTAAATATCAATCTTATTAGGACAGACCTTTATGAGCTCAGCAGAGATATCATCTACCTGCTTATAATTAAATGCATAATCTATTCCTGCTTGGTCAACAAGCCATTTTACTTTCTCTTCTGAGCCAGCACTTCCTATAACACGACAGCCTTTGGTCTTTGCGATTTGACATACAATAGAACCTACTGCTCCTGATGCTGCTGAAACAAATACAGTGTCATAATCTTTAAGCTCACCGATTTTTAAAAGCCCTACATATGCCGTAAGTCCTGTCATACCAAACGTTCCAAGAAATGATTGAATTGGGGCTATCTTTTGATTGACCTTAATAACATCCGAACCATTTGATAGCCAATACTCCCGCCAACCAAACATCCCTAAGACATATTCACCTATAGCAAACCGATTATTTTTTGATGCTATAACCTGACCTATACATGCTCCTTCTAAACGCTGACCTAATTTGAAAGGGGCTATGTAGTTATTACTCCTTCCTACTTCTTTTCTCATGCGACCACGCATATATGGATCTACAGACATCCAAATGTTTCGTACCAAGAATTCTCCTTCTTTTGTTGGCTCTGGAATCTCAACTTGAACAAGCTTGAAATTGTAATCTGCAGGCATTCCAACTGGGTATTCGGTTAGACAAATCTCTTGGCTAATCTTTGTAACTACCATGTATAATTTTGTGGAAATAAAGTTAAATGAATTTCTCTCTGTATTTATGTATGTATGACTTTATTATGATTGTAAAGTTATTTTTGATTTGATTGGTTCTATGCTGTGTATTGCTTATACAAGATTAGATGCTCAAACTAAATGAATATGTACAAATTTTATCATTTATTATTTTTAGATTGGAAACGTAAAGGCAAATGTGATAATCCAAGTAAAAAAGAACTTTTGAGTGGACTAACTTTTGTATATAGATCTTGTCTATCACTATAATCAAAATTAAATTGAAGATTCTCAAATCTTTCAAGAATTATTCTTAATGCTATTTGTCCTTCAAGTCTAGCTAAAGGTGCTCCTAAACAAAAATGGATTCCAGTTCCAAAACCCAAATGACGTAAGTTTTTACGAGTAATATCAAATAGTTCAGGATCTGTAAATACTGATTCATCGTGATTGGCAGAACCCAGAAATAGTGTAATTTTTTGACCTTTCTTTATTATTTCTTGTTTCTGTACTCTTCTTTTTCTTTCTTCTCCTCCTCTTCCTCCTTCAGATAAAGTTACATCAGCATTTGCAATACGAGATACGAATTGTGCTGGTGATCGATAACGTAAAGTCTCTTCTATTGCAGGTTTAATTAAAGAATTTTGATGTTGTTGTAATCGTTTAAATTCTTGAGGATTTTCAAGTAATGAGAAAACCAAGTTTCCTATTAGATTAACTGTAGTAATATGTCCTGCATTTA
>JAATVJ010000363.1 GCA_014523515.1 Nitrososphaerales archaeon TH1177
AGAAAAGACAGCCTTCCGTAAGGAGAAGGGTAGCTATAGAAGATAGCGTTGATGGAATGGAGGTGTAATCATCAAGCTTCGGCGAGGTGTTCAGCCTGCCATCACCAACAACCCAACGCACCTGACTAAAAATAAACCGATAGAGTTTGTGTTATGTTATGTTTAGTACAAAAACTCTTTAATCTTCAAAATCTTCAAGATTTTGATTTTGATTGATCAATTGATTGATCAATTGATTGAGGAAAAAAAGATTGGCTAGTATTTACGTAAAGGTCAACATGAATAATAATACTACTACATTACTACTACTATTACTATCATTATATAGATAATAGATAGATAATTAGAGAGTTGATGATCAGATCTCTCCTATACACGATGAAACATACACACACACATTTTTTTATTTTTTTTATTTATTTATTCTTGCTTTTTTTATTATCTTTACAATTTAATATTTGAAAAAATCCTATAAAGTGTTTGAGTTGCTAAAGTTCCTTCTCGGTAATCATTATTCTTAACTGCAACTTCTACAATATCGACTCCAATGAGTTTTGCAGTATTGTTTACTGATTTTAATATCTCTAACATTTGAAAAGGATTTAGTCCAAAAGGTTCAGGCGTTCCTGTACAAGGAACATAACAGATATCATATACATCAATATCAAAAGAAATATATATGTTCCTGTTATATGTTAACTTATTGATTGCTTCTTTAACTTGATGAATGTTTTTGTTAATATACCATCCTGTAAAGGTATTAACACCATTATTAATAGCAATATCATTTTCTTCTTTGTCAGTTTGACGAATTCCGATCTGAATAATATCATTTCCTTTAATATAACCTTCTTTAATAAGATGAAAAAAAGGTGTAGTATGGCAGATTTTTTTTCCGTCATAAATTGGTTTCATATCTCGGTGTGCATCAAAATGAATTATTACAGGACTTTCCTGAGAAATTGATTTTATACTAAAGTATGATAATGTGTGTTCTCCTCCTAATATGATCGGGATTTTTTTTTCTTTTCTTATTATTGA
Source organism: Nitrososphaerales archaeon TH1177 (assembly GCA_014523515.1). Taxonomy (GTDB): domain Archaea; phylum Thermoproteota; class Nitrososphaeria; order Nitrososphaerales; family Nitrososphaeraceae; genus TH1177. The sequence goes on from JAATVJ010000363.1 coordinate 1,042, forward strand.
ATTAATTTTATCTATTTTTAATGCAATTCTGTTAAAATTATTTTCTGAAATCTTCTTATATTTATTATATATATTTGAATTGACTAACATTAAGTCACCTATATCATATATTTTTATTTTTTCGTAAATCTCTTTGTTTTCATCTAATACAAAAGATTCTATCTGTTTTGCAGATGTTAGTCTAATTGCTTCAGGACCATAAAAAGTACCTTTACCAAAACTTGTAGTAATATCTAAAGGAATCCCATATAAAATTGCATTAGAATCTTTAAATGTTATTTTTATTGGGAAATCACCAAAACTACATTTTGCATTTGTTTTTTCAGGAGTAATGAATAATTTATCTAATTTTTCTAAAGCATTCAACTTTCTTTGCTTTATGTAATTACAAATTAAATTGTTTTCTGATTTATTTTCTTTTAATTTTTTTATTTATTTTTAGACCAAAATAATTCATCCAAATTAGCTTGTCTATCTTTTCCTAATATAGATTGGAAGTTAAAGTTTAACGCGGATAGTAATTGATCAAAAGTTGATTCCATAGCTTCAAGATATTTTTCTGTGTCAATCTCATTTATATTTCTAATTAACTCCACGGGCTTAACTCCATCATTAGTTTTGGTTTTAACATATGAAATTATATCTCCTGCTTTGATTTTCCTTCCTGATTGATGAAGTAAAAATGCAGCTTTAATGTGTTGAGGTAATCCCTTGTAAGTAATATAATCAATATTTTTTCCATCAGCAATTGATTTTACCTTAGAATTATTTGTTTTCTCTCCGTATCTATCTGGTGATTTATTAACCATTACATTAAAACTTAATTCTGATGGATTAATTTTACCTGCTTCTAAATCATTAGCATAACTCTTTATTACTTCTCTGATTTTCTCTTTTGCTTTTTCAAAATCATTTTCAGAATTTACTTCTTTTAGTATTTCTAGAATTCTGTAAAATGCCTTTCTTATAAATGGCGGTGTATGAGATTTCTTACCTGTTAATCCTTTTACATCTACCGTACCATCTTGCAATACTCCAAGGTAATTCTTTTTTAAATCACTAAAGACAACATATCTGTATGTTTTATCTATCTCTAAATCTACTTCTAAATGATTTGTTGCCCATTCTGAAATAGATTTTACTTTCTCTGGAGATGGATTTTTTAAAAATAAAGAGTCTGTATCTCCATATATTACTTCAATACCAATTTCCTTACATTTTTCTATTGCTCGTGTTGTTGTTACTCTTCCTATTGCTGCTGTAGCGTCTGCTACTGGAAGACAATAGAGTGGAAATATTTCTGCTCCCATAACACCATAACTGGCATTCAATATTACTTTTATAGCCTGACTAATTACTTCATAAAGCTGACGACTTTCTATAGTTGCTGTTTTATCTTTTGAAAGTTGTTTGTAGTATCTTACTCTCAAATCTCTTAGAGATCCAATTAGGAGAGATGTCAAACCTCTTCTCTTTTTACATATCCAATGAGTTGTTCCTGAAATTTTTTGTTCCGGATCATTTTTACATAATTGATGAGAACAATTCACAGTTTCATATGATAGATTATGAACTTTTATAATACTTGGATAAAGTGATGCAAAATCAACAACTACTACATTAAAATGAATTCCTAGTTTAGGCTCTACTACAAGACCTCCTCGATATTTTTTTTCTTTAATTATTGCAGTAGTAGAAGCGGCTCCTTTTGACATGAGCTCATCTCTCCTAGGTATTAGAGAGTTATTTTGCCTATGCTCATAATATAACATTCCTCTTATCCATTGATTCACTCCAAATCTTGAAACGTCATCGATTGGTAAATGCGCAATTCTCGCAATTACTATTAATAATTTTATTAAAAGGTTATCGTTAAATGTTGAAAGTCTTAATGTAAGATCAGCGTCTTTTAAACAATACTCTGCCAACTTATGGATAGGAATATCTGATATATCACCTTCGAATTCTATTTTGTGATCATTAAGTAAAGCTTCAGAAATAGAATTTAAAGTGTAATCTGCATATTTGTGATTAAAAGCATAAATCTGAACCGATCTATTTTGAAATGTTCTAAATAAATCTATGTGAATTCCGTGTTTGATATTTACTGGCTCTGCTTGCATTCCTCTTTTTACAAATGTTTCTCTTTTTATAATAAATGGAATGTCTTCTTTTTTTATGATTTCTTTATTTATTGGATCTATCCGTGTGTCCTGTGATCTCATATATAGATATGGAAGATCGAAATCATCTCCATTAAAGGTAAGAATAATAGGATAAGTTTTGATATCTTTAAATGCCGTTAAGATTAATTCTTTTTCAGTTTTTACCACTTCTGCTTCTGGAATAAATGGTTTTTTGTCATTTGATGCATCATTGTCTAATACGTATACTTTTCTGAAACCATCATTACCTGCTAATCCTATAGCAATTATTTTTCTATCATGATCCCGCGGGTTAGGAATTCTTCCCTCTTCAGATTCTACTTCAATATCTATTGCTACTCTTTTCATATTTGGAATTGGTTGGTTTAATAGGTCAAGCCATTGAGCGATATAATAGTTATAATTTTTTATTTTGTTGTCAAGTAGATTCTGAATATTGTTATCGATTAATTTGTAAAGTTTATTCTGTATTTGTGGATCTATTTCGTATTTATATTGATATATGCCATCATTTTTTCTATAATAATAAGTACCCGGAACAAGTGAATTATCATATAAATAATTTTCATGATATTTTATATCTGCTTCCCATGCAGTTAATTTCTCTCTTATACTATTGTTAGTTCCTCCTATTGATAAAGGGTCTGGAGCAATAATCTTTATTACATTAATTTCCTTATCTGCAATTAGATCAATTTTTTTATTTTGTATTGCTTTGTACTTTGGCTCTTTTTTTATAATTTCTTCTGCCTTTTCTTTATATTCCATTTTTGTATAACAATATGGTTTATGATTAGTTCTATCTTTCCAGAAATATATTAATTTTAATTCAGGATCGTAAAATTTTAATAAAACTTTTTGATCTTCGCCAGAATAAATTGATGATAATAATATGACCTTTTTATTTTCTGGTAATTCTAATATACTATTATTTGATGTATTACTTGATTTTTTTTCATGTTTAATATCATATTCTTGCGTCACTATACTCTACCATGTTTACATTCTATTAAAATTTAATCTTTTCATACAATATTACCAAAAATAAAAAGAATAAAAATGTTAAACTTGTTTTTTCAAGATTTTAAGTTCAACAAGAAAAATACCTATTAAATATAAGAAAATCATTGGTCCAGCAATTAACCACATCGTTACACCACTACCATCAGGAGTGATAATAGCTCCAAAAACTACTATTATAATTATCGAATACCTTAAATTATTTCTCCAAAAATCACGATCTATTATCTGTGATAGGGATATAATATACATTATTAGAGGAAGTTCAAATGAAATTCCAAAACCAATAAGAAACTGTAATACAAAAGTAATGAAATCATTAATATTTAAAAAAGTCTCTACACCAATTGATTCTCCATATTTATATAAAAATTCAAGTGTGAATGGAATTACAAGTAAATATGAAAAAATAAGACCAGTAATAAATAAACTTACAGTAGAAATTAGCATTTTAATTAAGTTAATTCTCTTTTTTTCTTTTTCTTCTATTGCAGGTAAAATAAATTCATATATTTCTCTAATTAATAATGGAATTGAAATAATGATTCCTAATAATGCTGCTACATAAATTTGAGCAAAAAAAGCTTGTCCTGGAGCAGTCTGAATAAGTTCAACTTCTACAGGAAGTAATGAATCTTTCATAAAAGAGGTAACCTGTATAGCTAAATTATTAAAAGGGTCAGGATAGATAAATGGAAGAGATAGAGAAATTGATATATTTATTATGCTTAAATTAATTGAATAAATCTTAAACCCAAATGTAATACAAAATACAATGATTATCAAGATAATGATAGAAACCCTCAGTATTCGTGATCTCATTTCCGAAAAATGATCTCTTAAAGACATTTCTGTGGGCATTTGCTTAAAGATCTTGTTAGTGAAATATATTTGATATTTATTTTTAAATCAATAGAATAATTTTATATATTAATAAAAGTGATAAAATATTGTTAATTTTATTAAATAAATTTTTTTTGTGAATATGATATTTAATTAAATTATCAATTTGGATAATTAGTTATGACTATGGATGATAAATAATATCAATAGTACCGTTATATTATATTAAATATGCCGATTCAAGAATTTCTTCTTCCTGACGAAAATATTAGATTCCATAGCAAAACAAATGTGAAATACGGTGAAAAAAAATATAATGTTTTGATTACAGATATGAGAGTAATTCTCTATGCACAAAGAGGACATATTTTAAAAACTGATGATATTATTAGCGAACGTTTAGATAAGTTACGCGAAATAAAATATTGTGAAAAAGGATTAGTGTTTAGAAGTGCAAAAATCTCAATTCAGTCAAATATAAATCTCGATATCGTTGGATCGTGTACAGAATTAAAACAATTATTTAATAATTTACAAGTTATTGTTCAATAATATTTAGCATATTTTATTATAATTGTCAATTTGTATCTAACAGAGGAAGATAATTATTATTAGAACATTAAATTAGTATATGATTAATTATTCTATCTGTAGTAATATTGAAATACTTTAATATCAAATATTCATTATTAGAAATCAGTCTATGATTATTTATTTAATTAATATTATTTCTATTAAATAGGATAAATTTTCTATTTCTTTATAAATATTAATATTATATGAAAAAATTTATCATTTATTTTTTCAGTTAAAGAAGTTGATGTATTTTATTTACTAGTACTTGTTTTGGAATTATACAAAAGAATTTATTTATTTGTATTTAATATATCAATACCATTTATAAGAAAAAGTACTTTTTAATATTTTACTTAAATGGTTTTAGAATTTACAGGAGAAATAACAGATCCTATCCATAAATATATTCGTTTTACAGAAGTAGAAAAAAAATTAATCGATACCGAGGTTTTTCAAAGATTGAGAAAAATCAGACAGCTAGCTGGTGCTCATTTAGTGTATCCTAGTGCTCAGCACACACGTTTCGAACATTCTATAGGAGCCATGCACTTAGTGGGATTGGCAGCTCAGACCCTTCTTGACAAGGGATATCTTATATGTAAGGAAGATGTAGAAAGTTTGCGCATAGCTGCGTTATTACATGATATAGGACACGGACCTTTTTCTCATCTTTTTGAAGAAGTTCTTATGCAGAATAAGTCAAAGAAAATTAATCATGAGATAATTGGAAAAAAAATAATTAAAGAAACAATAATTATTGATATTTTAGGACAATATGGATATAATCCTGATTATGTTTGTAAACTTTCTTTTGGAGAAACTCAAAATATGTTTTATAATGAGATGATAGCAGGAAGTTTATCTGCAGATATTATGGATTATTTGCCTCGCGATAGTTTCTTTACTGGAGCCGAATATGGAAAAGTTGATTATTATAGGTTAATTAGTTCCTTCGAAGTTCTTTCAAATGGTCACTTAGGTATCAATAAATCTGCAATTAATTCTCTTGAATCTATGTTAATCTCAAGATATCAAATGTTTAAAGCTGTATATTTCCATAAAACTGTTAGAGCAGGTGAAGTAATGTTATTGCATTCTCTTGCAAGTGCCGATAAACAACTCCATTTTTCAGATTTTTCTATTGAAGAGTATTTGGAATATACAGATGAAAAAACTATAGATATTATTTGCTCTTTAAAAGGAAATAAATTTGCTTCAGATTTGGCTTTGGATTATAAAAAAAGAAAACTATTCAAGTGTGTTTATGAAAAGTTTTTACAAAACAAACACAATGCCTTTGATAAAGAATTAGCAAGTAAACAAATTAGAGACTTTCTTGGAGGAATAACAGAATATTTGGATATTGATGAAAGCTTTATCTTTATTGATATCTCTCGAGCTCCTTCAATGCCTCTTACTCCTTCAAAAGAAGAACTAAATTCTATAATGTTAGTTGATAAAGATTTAGAATTCGAAACACCAACCTCTGAGATTCCATTAATTGATTCAATAACAGGATTCCTTGATATGATTCGTATTTATACTACTGAAGGAAATAGAGAAAAACTTGAAAAAGTGTTAAGGAATATGAATCTTTAAAAATGAGGATGGGCATGATTAAGCATTCACAAAAAAAACGAATAGTAATAAAATTGAGCGGAAGTATTTTTAGTCTTTCTGATAATAATGAACAAGATAATAACGACTATTACCATACCTTCAAACAATATAGTCATGTTTTAACTAATCTTACAAATAATGTACAGCCTATAGTTATTACTGGCGGTGGCAGTATAGCAAGACTCTATATCAATTTTGCAAGAAAGTTAGGATTAGATGAAGCAAGTTTAGATTTACTTGGTATATCTATATCTAGAATAAATGCAAAATTGCTTATTGCTTCATTGGGTAATTATGCTTATCCTGATGTTCCTCAGTCATTAGATGATGTAGGAAGATTTGTTGAAAGTAATAAAATAATTGTTTCAGGAGGGTTACATCCTGGACAGAGTACTAATGCAACCTCCGCTCTGATTGCAGAAAAAACAGGAGCAAGTGAATTTATCAATGCAACTGATGTCAATGGAATCTATGATTCTGATCCAAGGAAAAATAATAATGCACAACTGTTTGAGAAAATTGAAGTAAATAAATTACTGCATATGCTATTAAAAGAAAGTTCAATGGCTGGTGAATATGATCTATTGGATATTGTAGCTTTAAAAGTAATAGAAAGATCTAAAATTAAAACAAAAGTAATTCTTTCTGATCCTACAAATATATCTAATGCCATACAAGGGCGAAATTATATAGGAACAGAATTAGTATTATGATTATACAATAATATACATTTACAACCTGCTATTATTATCTATACATAGTAGTTGAATCAAATTCCAGTCACTGTTTTGATTTCTCCTTCAAATTCTATAAAACCATCAAGAATCATTTTTTTTAAGGTTTTATTACCTTCTTCAATTGTCATGGATTTTGATTGCGCTTTTGCATAGCCGTCCTTATCACATATAAATAAAATCATTTCTTTGCCATTGTTCAAATTTCCAACTAACATTTCTTCTCCTACTGGCTCAAATCCAGAATTTCCTTTTTTGATTGTGTATGTTAACATCGAAAATCCTGTATACTCAAATAATTTCATCTGAGCTTTTCTGGACCTATCTTGTCCTAGGTGTGCAGCTTTATGATATTGCATTGGGAATACTATTGTATTGGTATATACGTATTAATTTCTATCCCGTTTTTAGAATTAATACTTATTGTCAACAAATACATAACCATCCTTAAACAAAAATTTTTTTCTCTATTGATTTAACACTTAAATTGTTATTGGTTTAATATAATCTAGAAAAAGTTTGATCATTTTAAATGGTTTTTTAATGCAGATGCCATTTGGTTTTGAATGGTTATTTATTATAGTTATTATCGTTGTATTATTTTTTGGAGTAAAAAAAATCCCTGAATTGGCAAAATCTTTCGGTAAGGCTACGGCAGAATTTGAAAAAGCAAAGATCCAAGCTAAACGAGATTTAGATAAATATAAACAGGAAAATATTGATATTGAACGTGAAAAGCTTGAATCTATTGCAGAAACTTTAGGAATAGATTATACTAATAAAAATAATGAAGATTTAAAAAAATCTATCGAGAATGAAATTAATAAAAAGAAAGATAGATAAATATTAGATGAAAATTTATTCTTTTCCTTAAACAATTTATTATACCATTAAAATTTCATTAATAATGATTAATTCATCTCAAATTGTTGACATTATTAAAAATTATGACATTAAAAATATTAACATTGGAGTTTTGGGCAGTCATTCAGCTCTTGAAGTAATGGATGGAGCTGTCGATGAATCTATTAGGACTGTTTGTATCTGCCAAAAAGGTAGAGAAACACCTTACTTGAGATTTAAAAGATTATCTAATAATGTATTGATTTTAGACAAGTTTATTGATATGATAAACCCAGAATTTCAAAAGAAATTGAGAAATCTAAATGTTTTAATGATATCTCATAGATCTTTTTCTGTCTACATTGGATATGATAATATAGAAAATAACTTTTTGATACCTATTTTTGGAAATAGACATCTTTTAAGAGCAGAAGAAAGAACAGCTCCCAAAAATCAGTATTACTTATTAAGTAAATCTAAAATCAAGCATCCCCAATTACATAAACCTCAAGATATATCAGGACCATCTATTGTCAAAGTTCAGGAAGCAAAAAGAAAGTTAGAACGTGCTTTTTTCTTTGTTAATTCATATAATGATTATTTACAAAAAACAGAAACAAAAATAAAAAACGGATTAATTAGTAGGATAGATCTAGAATCTGCAATAATTGAAGAATATATAATTGGTACTTATTTTAATTTTAACTTTTTTTATTCTCCCCTTAGAAATGATCTCGAATTCTTAGGAATAGAACGAAGATTACAGACAAATTTGAATGATTTTACAACATCTCTTACAGCAAAACAGCAATTAGAATTAGATATTGAATTACAAAATATAGAGATAGGTCATACACCTGCGAGCATTCGCGAATCAATGTTGGAAAAAGTATTCGAGTTGGGAGATAAATTTGTAAATACTGTAAACCAAGAATATCCTCCAGGATTAATAGGACCTTTTTCTCTTCAAAGCATTGTTACTAAGGATTTAGACATATATGTATATGATGTATCATTTCGTGTTCCTGGAAATCCAATTTTATCTACTACGAGTCCTTATACAAAATATTATTATGGTACTACATTTGGAGTGGGAAGAAGAATTGCTATGGAAATAAAAGAAGCTATTTCAAGCGATAGAATTAAAGATATTGTCACATAGATAATTTTAAACTTAATTATTTATAAAATATCTTTAATAATGATAGGAATCTCATCTAATTTCTTGACAGTGTATGTAGGAATTTCATATTTGTTTATAGGAGATTGTAAATTAAAAATAGAATCTATTATTCTTATCGTCTTCATTCCTATTTTATTTGCAGGAAAAATATCAACATCCAAACGATCCCCAATCATTAGACATTTAGAAACAGGAAATCCTGACCATTCTATTGCATTAAGAAATAGTTTCTCATCCGGTTTGTTCATTTTTATTTTCGAAGGAATAAAGATTCTCCTAAATAGTGAAAGTAAATTTGCTTTTATTAATGGTTCTAATGCCTCTTCTGTTTGATTCGAAATTATTCCAAGCTCACAATAGTTTGATAATGTTTCTATAACTTTTTTTGCCCCATTATTAAGACAAAATAATTCCCTTTTTCCATAAGAAATAAAAGGATTGATTTTTTTTATAATAATTTTATCATAACCTTTAGGAAGAATAAGTCTTGTAATATTAGTAATTAATTCTTCTAATCCTCCGTTTCCAATCATCCTATTTTTTATAATATTATTTCTTAATGTAATATAATTTCTCCAATCTATTCTGCCACCAAATCCATTAATTAATTCTAAAAGCTTTTGATCGAAAAAATTTATAAACTTCGATTCATCTAGCAATGTTTGTCCCAAATCAAAAAATAAAAATAGTTTTTTCATCAAAATGTTTGTTAAGAATTATATTTTATATAATAGTTTAGATTTATAAATAATCTATAATATTTACAAATTATTGGTTAAATCAAATAATAATTACAATTGTAAATTTATTAAGAAAAATTCATTTTTATATTCGATGAGATAAAAACTATTAATTCTCATTATTTGTGATTTTCTTTAATATTCTATTGGTTTTAATTTATTATTCAATACTAGTTTTTTTAATTAATCATTTCAAATGGCTAAAAATGTATAGAAAAGATATCTATAGAAAGATTTTATCAAAATATTATTAAACGCAAAAAATAAAATATTGTATTACGTTTTTATTACAATGATAATTGGAGTTATATCAGATTCTCATGATGATATAATTAATGTGAAACAAGCAATAAAAATTTTTAATGAATACAAAGTGGATTATGTCATTCATGCAGGAGATTATATTTATCCTGGTATTGTTCTAGAATTTAAAAATCTTAATAAAAATATAAAGTTTGTTGGCGTTCTTGGTAATAACGATGGAGAAAAAATTGGCCTTGTGAAAAGTTTTATTTCAATTGCAGGGGATTTAAAAGGAGATTTTGGAGAGCTTAATTTAGATAATGAAATATTTGGAATATATCATGGAACAAACGAAGATTTAAAAAGATCATTAATTCTTGCTAATTATTATGATATTTTAATATGCGGACATACACATAAAAAAGATAATAGAAAAATCAATAAAACACAAATACTTAATCCTGGCAGTGCTCATAGAAATTTACAAAATGATGAATCAAACAAGATGGCATCTATTATAATATATTATACTGGATTAAAAAAATATGAATATATTGAATTAAATAAATTATAAAAGGAAAGTTATTGGAAATATTCTAAAATATATTGACTACTATTATTAATAGTAATATTATTAAAATATTAATACATTTATTTCATAAAGGATTGGTTCTAAATGACAATGTATTAAGTTTATTATACTTATTCATGTTACTGGATATTAACTCATAATAAAATGAATCAGAATATTATACAACATTAATGATTTTTAACTCAAATCATAATAATTCATCCATATGTAACTGATCAAGCATCGGTGTAATTTCTCTTATAATTATTTTTTCATCTAATGCTATTTCTTTATTTATTTCAAATAAAACTGTCAAAAGATTTCTATCTTCTCTCGATGTACAAATTAAACTCTTAGACAAATTAAATTTATTTTTATTGTCTTCAATCCATTTTTTCCACGTGATAGCTCTCTGAATACTGTTTTGTAAATTGGAAATTGTTTCATTTATAGTCAAATAATCAATATCCAAAAGATTTAATTTTAAAAATGGAATCATTAAATGACCGCCATATATTTTTTCCTTTTTTTCATTCATTTTCACCATTATTTCTTCTTCTTCAAATTCGTTTTTTCCTCTTATGTTATATAACGGGTAAAAATAACCTGCTAGATTATCATCCCAATCATAAATTTTATAAATAGTATCATCATATTCACATTTCCAATTTCTTTTTATTTTTTTTCTAAACAATTGATGCATTGGTATTTGTTTTATAATAGAAAAATTTATCTATTAAATTATAACTTCTTATTTCAAAGTTGTAATTATAGAATATTGCTCTATTTTTGCGTTGATTAAAAGATTTATTATTTGCTCGTAATAAATTGTTTTTTACAAATTACCGATAGCATAAGAATTTACAAAAGAGAATCTTAAATTTGAGTGAATTATATAAATAGACGATGTTTATTTATTATAACTATGAATAATGGTTACCATTTTTCAATAATCTCTTCAATATTAGGTATCTTGGTTTTATCATTTTTTTCTTTAATTGATATCTATCCCCAAAATTCTGAAATAAGTGCAATAGTTAAATTAGTTAATGGTGATAAATTTATTGGACAAATTTGGGATATTAATGCACAATTAAAAGATAAATCTTCAAGTTCTGAAATTTCCAAAGATCAAACTACTTTTAAAGTTAATCAAAACCAAACAATTCAAATGATACTTCCTTTATCTAATTCTACGCAAGATTTAAACAGATATTCTATATTTGTAGATGCCTCATCTACGATAGATGATGTAGATGTTTTTGGTACAATAGATTCGCTTACAAACGACAATAATCAAGTTACACTAAATCTTAATAATGCACGTTAATATAATTTATTAATTCTTATTTTTATTTATACTGAATTACCAGGTTCTTTTGTTAGATTCCCTAATATGATAATATAGATATTGTTGTACATAACCTGAATATTTTCCAAAATAATCATTTATCTTATTATGAATTAATTTATATTTATTTTCTGGTACCTTAATGCTTTTTATTAAGCTATTATCTTTAAACATCCATCCATAATATTGAAATAATGCCCGATAGACCCAAATATCTATTGGAAATGCCTCTGTTTTTTCTAAAGAAAATAAAAGAATACAATCTGCAATTTTATTACCTATGCCAAAAAGTTTAGTTAATTCTGTTTTTGCTTCAAGATACTTCATATCTTTTAAAGAGTTTAGATCAAGATTATTTTTTATATGATTTGAAATTGATTTAACAAATTTAGATCTATATCCTAATCCACATCCAATTAATTCTTCAATAGAAGCTTCACTTAATTCGTTTACATTAGGAAATAAATTAAAATTTATATTATTGTATATTACTCTTTTACCAAATTTTTTTGTTATATTTTTAAGCATGTATCTTATTCTTTTTATATTTGTGTTGCTTGCGCAAACAAAAGAAATAATACATTGAAAAGGATCTTGCCGTATTAATCTTAGACCTTTATATTTCTTATAAATATTTAAAATACTTGGATCTTTGGATAATGTTTTGTTGATTAACTCTTGATTATCATATAATCTGAAAAAATGATAATTCCAATTTTTGTACTCTGGAAATGCATTGTAATCTATATCAATATTCTCTAATTCTGAAAGAAATTTTTTATTTTCACTTAATTTGTATCTTTCTTTGCCCGTGATTGTTATTTTTAATATATAATTTCCATCTATTCCGTACCAGGAATTATTATGATTTTCCCAAAGAAAAACTTGTCCACTGTTAATAGTTCTTATTGGATCTAAAGGGATAGGATTTATTTTGTTATAATTCATGGTCTTTTAATATGAGTTAGTATTGTAATAAGGATCTTAAATTTTAATTATTTATCTTTTTTAAATCATTTTGTAAATTCTCTATTATCTTAGGGATTTCTTTCTTAGCACATTCAATACAAAAATATTGTAGTGATAGTGGGTAAGTAAAATATTTTACATTTAATATAATATCTTTTTTACATGAGATACATTTCTTAAGTTTAAATGGATCTGTATTTTTTATTATCAATATTTAAATTATTATATTCAATTAATTTTAAATTTACTATTGTATTATTTGTTAAATTTTAAATACATCACCGGAATCAGGTGCAATAGCATCAAAACCATATTTTTCATTTATTTCCTCTGCAAATCTTATACAGGAATTCCCATCTCCGTGGACTGTAAGTACTTTAGGATTTCCTTTTATCCTATCTAATATTTCAAATAATTCATCTCTGCTATTGTGGCCAGAAAATTCAAATTGTTTTACTTCTGCCAAACATTTTTTTATTCTTCCATTTAATTTAAAAGTGCCTTTATCGAGTAACATTCTCCCTGGTGTATTTTCTCCTTGGTAAGAAACAAGAGCAATACCGTTATTTTCTGACGTCATAATATTCTGCATATAAAAAATGGCAGATCCTCCTACCAACATTCCTGCAGGAGATATAATTACACATGGTTCCTTTATCAATCGTTTTCTTCTTTTCCAATCTTTGATCCATTCTACTTCTTCAATATATTTTTTGAAAACTTTTGGATCTCTTATATATTCAGGATATTTTAACATAATTTCATTTACTTTCAATGCCATTCCATCCATAACGATTTTATGAGGAAATTTATTAGCTTTCAAAACACACGCTATCTCTTGAGCCCTTTCAACTGAGAAAGCAGGAATAAATAATGTTCCACCATTATCAATTATTTTATGTGCAAATTCTAATAAATCTTTTTCAGCTTGTGACCTTGGTATTTGATTAGTTTGTGAATATGTACTTTCAATTATCATTAAATGTATTTCATCAATATCTAAGTCAGCAGGCCTCAAGATCTTGGATCCTCTCGTATTAATATCACCGGTATAGAATATTCTTTTTCCGCTATTTTCAACAACAATAGTTGATCCTCCTAAAACATGACCTGATTCATAGAGTGTTATATTTATTTCATTTATATTATAAGGTTGTCGATACTCTAAATTTTTATGACACTTTACCATTTTATCTAAATCAATATTTTCAAATGGAAGGTAGAATCCGGAGATCTTTATCATATCTTCAATTAGTAGTTGAGATAATTCAATAGTTGGATTAGTTGAAAGTATAGGAAATTTAGATGATGATGAAAATAAAGATGGAATAAATCCGGAATGATCTAAATGTGCATGAGATAATACTATGGCATGTAAATCCTTTGGCTTAACATGAAGAGGGAATTGAGGTTCTTTTTTTAGAAGAACACCATAATCCATTAAAACGTTAGAGTTGTCATTACTGACTAAGAATGCAGAACGACCAACCTCCTTAGCAGCTCCCAAAATTTTAATTTCCAATATTATTCTATGATACTTATTAGATATGGTTACTTTAAGTCTTGTTATATCTTAAATTATATTGAGGAATTCCATTTTCCATAATTTAATTTTAGAATTTATATCATGATTCTCAATACATTGATAAAATGAAAAACCACATTCGTCAAGAACCTTTTCAAACTCATACTGTATTTTCTTGTCTGTATTACTTTCTTCTAATACTATTTGCCTTTTTAAGCCATCTATTATAAGATCCTTTTTTATATTATCTTTAGAATATATATACCAAAAATTATGTGCTCCCCTTAAAGTAGAAAGAAAATGTAAACTTTTAGAATCAAGATTTGAATAGAAATGGTTATTAATTTCTATATTCACATCTTCCCATGATGGTGTAATCCATTTTACTATTTTTTTGAAACCATATCCTTCATATTCGGCAGCTAAACTTAAACCAGCATCAAGGGTTGTTATTATTATATCCGTTTTATCTGCTATATTTTTTCTAAAATCCTGTCCTGGATCCATCCATCCTACAAATATAATATCATAAAAGTCATCTATTCCATATCTAGCATCATCTATTTCTATATAGTCGGGTTTTTTTTTACCAATAGAATAAAATAAATAAAATAAATCTATGTTATTTTCTATTCCTTTTGCATTTGGAATATATTCTCTTATTCTTTCAAGAAAATCTCCATTGCCACATCCTACTTCTAAATATTTTATATGTTGTCTTGTTTTATTGCTAACAATTTCTGCTATTGTTTTTATTCTTAAAATATCTACTTTACGATAAGAAAAATAGCTTCCACATAAATAAGGAAAAAAATAACGTTCATGATGTTTTGATAATGAATACGATCTAAATCTATTTAGTTGATTCAATGCATTTTTTAAATTCTCAAAGTTGTAAGACATTATAAATTCGTTAAATCACATCTCAAGCTTTATAAAATTGAGAATTAATATTAATAAATTAAAGATGAAATAACTAAATATAAAATTATGGGCAACCTTCCATTTTTTGAATAAAATATCCTCTATTTTCAATATCCTTCGCAACTACGGGAGGTGCTTCTTGAATATGACAGAATTGACATTCTTCTTGTGTCATTGTTTGACCACCTTGACCTACTTGTTCCAGAAATTCCTTTCCGTAATCAATTGCTTTTTCATGAGAAGTATTAGCTTCTACAATAACATCAAAATGCATTATTCTTCCATCTTTTTTTGTTACATATGTATCATAAACTGCACATTCCA